>CAZIXL010000128.1:0-3441 GCA_964542885.1 uncultured bacterium | reverse complement strand
CGGCGAAGAGCCCGCCGTGCGGCGGCACCTGCGCGCCGAGGGCGTGCGCCCCACCGAGCATCGCGGCACGCTGCTGCTGGACCCGGGCGAGCTGGAACACTGCGCTTCGATCGGGCTCTTCGGCGGCGGCGACGAGCTGTACGTGGGCGCGGTGTGGGACGACGAGTTCGAGGCGTTCCCGGGCCGCATCGGCGCCGAGGCCGTGGACTTCCGCGAGGGCACGCCTCTCGGCCTCGAGGAATGGATGTTCGACACGCAGTGCGTGCTCGCGCTGGGCGATGGCGCCGCGCTCAACTACGCCACGACGAGCGCCGAGGTGCACGAGAAGCTCACCGCGCGCTTCAAGCCCGCCCGCAAGTGACGCGCTCCGGCACGCACGAACCGCAGGGCATTCCCGACGCGCGCCTGCGCCCGGTCGTGCTCGCCGGCGCCGCGGGCCCGCTCGAAGGCCTGCTGCAGGAGCGCCTCGAGCACGACCACACGCTGACGGCGGTCGTCTGCCACCCGCACCCGCTCTACGGCGGCACGATGCACAACAAGGTGGCGCACCGCGTGGCCAACGTGCTGCACGGTCTGGGCGCGGCGGTGCTGCGGTTCAACTTCCGCGGCGTCGGCAACAGCGCGGGCGCGTACGACAAGGGGGACGGCGAACTCGACGACGCGCGCACCGCGCTCGCGTACCTGCGCGAGCGCTACCCGTCGGCGCGCCGCTGGGCGGCCGGCTTCTCGTTCGGCTCGTGGGTGGCGTCGCGCCTCGCCGCCTCGGAGCCCGACGTGGAGCGCCTCCTGATGATCGCGCCGCCCGTCCACACGCAGACGTTCGAGGAGATGCGCACGCTGCCCAAGCCGAAGCTGGTCGTGCAGGGCACCGCCGACGAGATCTGCCGTCCCGAGACCCTCGAGCGCGTGTGGCCGGAGTGGGCCGAGCCCAAGCGCCTCGTGCGCGTCGAGGGCGCCGGCCACTTCTTCGACCGCCAGCTGAGCGCACTCGCCGACGCGATCCTCGCAGGAGTGCGCTGAGGGACGCCTCCGCGGCCACGAATCCACCCGCACGGCCGCCGCAGGCCGACACTTTGAGTGCGGTGGTCCGGATGGGCAGTTCGCGCCGCGCCACGGGCTCTCACAGCGCCACACGCGCAGGGGTTCGTTGCGGCTGCGGCTGGCGGCTCCGCTGGGAATCCCGCGCGGGTGATCCGAGGACGGGGCTCGAGCGGGTCCGGGCCACTGTCCGGCGCGTGAGGGCCGAGCGGTGGCGGGCTCACGGGCACGCCTGCCGGGGCCCCGCCTAGCTCTCCGCCTTCAGCCCGCCGCCCTCTTCGCGCGTGCGCGCTCGCTCGCCCGGCAGGGCGGGCTCGACGTGCACGACCACGTCGCTGAACTCGGGCCAGCGGGTGCGCAGGCGGTGCTCCACGCGGTGGCCGATCGCGTGCGCGTCGGCGATGGGCATGCGCGGGTCCACGAGCACGTGCAGGTCCACGTGCACGTCGTCGTGCGCGCCGCGGCTGCGCACGTTGTGCACCTCGAGCACGCCCTCCTCGAGCGCGGCCTCGCCCTCGACCAGCGCGGGCTCGACGCGCCGCTCGTCCGAGAGCGTCGAGAGCGTGCCGTGCAGCACGTGGAAGCCGGCCCGCAGCACGAGGCCGATCACGATCACGGCCGCGACCAGGTCGGCCCACTGCCAGCCCAGCTTCACGGCGGCGAAGCTCGCCAGCACGAGCACGCTCGCCAGTACGTCGCTGCCCGTGTGTGCCGCGTCGGCGATCAGCACCTCGCTGCCGAGCGCGCGGCCGGCGCGGCGCTCCCACAGCGTGACGCCGAGGTTGATCGCGATCGTCACGAGCAGGATCACGAAGCCTTCGGCGCCGACCTCGATCGCCACCGGGTGCAGCAGCCGGTCGAGCGCCGTGCGGGCGATCTCCCAGCAACCCATGAACATCATCACGGCCACGCCCAGTGCCGCGAACGTCTCGAACTTGCGGTGGCCGTACGGGTGGTTGGCGTCGGGCGGTCGGGAAGCCAGCAGCACGCCGACGATGCCGATCACGTTCGAGGAGCCGTCGAGCAGCGAATGCAGGCCGTCGGCCTGGATGCCCAGCGCGCCCGAGAGCCGGCCGTACCAGATCTTGGCCGCGGCGACGGCGAAGTTGAGCACCAGGATGACCGACAGGACGAAGAGGATGCCCTTCGACCGCTCGGATGCCGACTGCGCCATGATCGTCCTCCGGACCGCGCAGGCTACTTCAGGTCAGGAGGGCGTCAAAGCCCGCGTCTCCCGCGGGGCGGCGCCGCGCTCGTGGCCCCGGCGCGGCGCGTTCGTGGGCGTGGCCTCTGTGGCAGGGGGAACGGCGTGCGACTATCGTCCGTCCCTACCTGCAACGAGAGAACCCCCGCCGGGCCGTCGTCATGTGGTCACAGGACGTTCGCCGGCCCCGCGCGGCGCATGAACCCTCCACGGGAGCCAAAGTGAAGATCAATCGCTGGGCCGTCGGTGCCCTCGCTGTCGTCGTGCTGCTGGGCGTCGTGTGGTTCGTCCGCGGGCGCTCGAAGCCCGCCGCCCCCAGGTACCGCACGGCGGTTGTCGAGCGCGGCGACGTGGTCGCCACCGTCTCGGCCACCGGCACGGTCAAGCCCGTCGTGCAGGTCGAGGTCGGCAGCCAGGTGAGCGGCACGCTCGACAAGCTGTACGCGGACTACAACTCGAAGGTGAAGGCGGGGCAGGTGCTCTGCACGATCGAGCCGTCGGCCTTCCAGGCCCGCCTCGCGCAGGCCGAGGCCGGCGTGGCGCGTGCGCAGGCGGCGCTCAAGGACGCGCAGCGCCAGTTCAAGCGCTCGCAGGAGCTGGTGCGCGACAACTACATCTCGCAGGCCGACGTCGAGACGGCCGAGGTCACCGTGGACCAGCGCCAGGCCGACCTCAAGCAGGCGCAGGCCGCGCTGCAGTCGGCGCGGGTGGACCTGGACCACACCACCATCCGCTCGCCGATCGACGGCGTGGTCATCTCGCGCTCGATCGACGTCGGGCAGACGGTGGCCGCGAGCCTGCAGGCGCCCAAGCTGTTCGTGATCGCGAACGACCTTACCCGCATGCAGGTCGAGACCAGCATCGACGAAGCCGACATCGGCCGCATTCACGCGGGCCTGCCGGCCTCGTTCACCGTGGACGCGTTTCCCGACGTCGAGTTCGACGGCCAGGTCTCGCAGGTGCGCCTCGAGCCGATCAGCGACCAGAACGTGGTGACCTACACGACCGTGATCGCGACGCGGAACGACCAGCTGCTCCTGCGCCCGGGCATGACGGCGAACGTCACCGTGACCATCGCGACGCGCAAGGACGTGCTCAAGGTGCCGAACGCGGCGCTGCGCTTCCGGCCGGCGAACGCCGGCGGCTCCGGCCGCGGCGGCGCGGGCGGGGGTGGCGCCGGCGGCGGCGCGGCCGCGGGG
>CAZIXL010000127.1:0-7542 GCA_964542885.1 uncultured bacterium | reverse complement strand
AGGACGCCGAGCGCCGCCTGCGCGAGATGGTCCTGCAGCAGCCCGGCGGGCGATTCGCACCGGGCGCGCGCGAGTACGACGCGCGCATGCACGTGCAGCTCCTGGGCGGGCTCGCCCACCTCGCCCACCACGGCGGGCAGGTCACGATGCTGCGCCGCGCGATGGGCCTCGCGCCCTCCTCGCGCTGACGGTCCCGGTCAGCCGCTGCGCCGGAACCGGCGGCCGAAGCCGCGCGCCAGGTCCTCGATGACGTGCAGCTCCTCGACGTGCGCGAGCCGCAGCGCGACCCAGCAGAGCGGCAGGCCGAGCGTGAACCCGGCCACGACCGTGGCGAGGCGCAGCACGAACCCGTGCCGCCAGTGGTCGCCGGCCGCGGCGAGCCCGAGGCCGATCACGGCCCCGACGGCGCCGGCCGCGAGCAGCACGCGCAGCAGCGTGGTGAGGATGCGGCGCCCCTCGAAGCCGCCGATCCGGCGGCGCAGCCCGAACGCGAGCTGCCCGAGGTTCGCGAACGCCGCGATCGAGGCGGCGAGTGCGATGCCGCGGTGGTCCAGCCCGAGGAAGCGCAGCGGCCCGACGAGCAGCAGGTTGAGGGCGAGGTTGATGGCCACCGCGGTGAGGCTCGCCACCATCGGCCGCTTCGTGTCGCCGAGCGCGTAGAACGTGCGCGAGAACACGCCGATCGAAGCGAACGCCGGCAGCCCGAGGCCGTACATGACCAGCGCCTCGGCGGTGCGTGCGGTGTCGACCGCGTGGAAGCGCCCGTGCTCGAACAGGACCGAGATCACGGGCTGCGCGAGCACGACGAGCAGCACCGCCGAGGGGATGGTCAGGACCAGCACCAGCCGCACCGCCGCCGAGAGCGTGGACTTGAGCCCGGGCATGTCGCGGTTCACGGCCGCGCGCGCGAGCGCCGGCATGCTCACGGTGGCGAGCGCGATGCCGAACACGCCGATCGGCAGCTGCATGAGGCGGAACGCGCCGTAGAGCCACGTGACGCTGCCCTGCACGAACGACGAGGCGATGCGCGAGGCGACGATCACGTTCACGTTGGTCGCGGCCAGCCCGATCGTGGCGGGTCCCATGAGCACCGCCATGCGCCGCACCTCGGGCGGCCACGTGGGCCACTCGAGCCGCAGGCGGAAGCCGTGCCGGTACAGGGGCGGGAGCTGGAACGCGAACTGCAGCACGGCGCCCAGCACGACGCCGGCCGCCATCGCCACGATGGGCGGCTGCCCGATCGCGCGGCACACGGGGAACAGCGCGAGGCCGAAGACGACCATGCCGGCGTTGAGCATCGCCGGCGCGAGCGCGGGGATGCCGAACACGCCGCGCGCGTTCAGCATGCCCATGGCGACCGCCGAGAGCGACACGAACGGCAGGAACGGCAGCATCGTGCGGAAGAGCCGCGTGGTCAGCTCGAGCTTGCCCGGCTCGTTCGCGAAGCCGCCGGCGAGCAGGTCCACGAACGGGCCCGAGAACACCCAGCCGAGCGCGCAGAGCACGGCCAGCACGAGCAGCAGCGACGACATGACCTGGCGGCCCAGGGCCCAGGCGGTCCCGTGGCCGCGCTTCTCGTCGGCCTCGGTGAACACGGGGATGAACGCGGCCGACATCGCGCCCTCGGCGAAGAGGTCGCGCAGCATGTTGGGCACGCGGAACGCGGCGTTGAACGCGTCGCTCGCGAACCCGGCGCCGAAGAGCGCGGCCATGACCTGGTCGCGCACCAGCCCGAGCACCCGCGACAGCAGCGTCGCGGCGCCGACGCGGCCCGCCTCCTTCGCGACCTGGCGGTCGGGCGGTGCCGCCGGCCCCGGCACGGGCGGCGGCGTCGCGATCGGGCCTTCGCCGACGCTGGTCACGCCCCTACCCCCGTGCTAGCGTGCGCCGCCATGCTCGCCACGCTCGCGACGTCCGTTCCTGCCGAAGCCGTGCTCACGCCCCTGCAGGCGGCCGTCCTCGGCACCGTGCAGGGCCTGACCGAACTGCTGCCCGTCTCGAGCAGCGCCCACCTGTACGTCGTCCCCACGCTGCTCGGCTGGAAGTACGAAGGACTCGCGTTCGACGTCGCGCTGCACGGCGGCACGCTTCTGGCGCTCGTGATCGCGTTCTGGAACGACTGGCTCACGATGCTGCGCGAGGCGTTCTCGCCCGATGCGGCCGTGGCGCGCGAGGCGCGCCTGCTGTGGGCGAAGCTGGTCGTGGCCACGATCCCGGCCGCGATCGTCGGCAAGCTCTTCGCTGACTCGATCGAGACGCAGCTGCGGTACCTGCCGCTGCAGGCGGCGATGCTGGCGCTGTTCGGCCTGTTCCTGTGGTTGGCCGACCGCTTCCGGCCGGCCGGTCGCGAGACGCGCAACCCGTCGTGGACGGACGCGCTGTCGATGGGCTTCGCGCAGTGCCTGGCGCTCGTGCCCGGTGTGTCCCGCTCGGGCATCACGATGACCTCGGGACGCGTCACGGGGCTCTCGCGCACGACCTCGGCGCGGTTCTCCTTCCTGCTCGCCACGCCCATCACGTTCGGCGCGTTCCTGCTCAAGGTGAAGGACATCCCGCGAGACATCCCGGCCGGGACGCTGTGGGTCGCGGTCGCGACGTCGGCGATCTTCGGCGTGCTCGCGATCCGGCTGTTGCTGGGCATGGTCCGCCGCACGGGGTTCGGGGTGTTCTTCGCGTACCGCGCGGCGCTCGCGGTGGGGATCATGGCGTTCTGGCTCGCGGGTCGCTGAGCCGTCACGATCCCGGCTTGCGGGTGAGCTTGTCCCGGAAGTAGCGGTTCACGCGGTCGCGCAGGTGCACGCGCGCGCGATGGAGCCGCGACTTGACGGCCGCCACGGTGATGCCCAGCTCCTTCGAGACCTGCTCGTTCGACTGCTCCATGATGTCGCGCAGGACGAACACCTCGCGCTCGTTCTCGGGAAGCTTGTCCATCTCGCGACTCAGGATCTCGCGCGTCTCGGTGTCGAGCAGGTGGTCGAGCGGCTGCGACGACCAGTCGGCGATCGCCAGCGGCTCCAGGTCCTCGATCGTGCTCTGCGACTGCTCGTACGACACGTGCCCGTCGCGGCGCTTGCGGTACTTCATGAGCGCGGCGTTCGTGGCCACGCGGTAGAGCCAGGTCGAGAACGTCGACTCCGCCTTGAAGCGCGGCAGCCCGCGGAACGCCGACAGGAACGCGTCCTGCGACGCCTCGAGCGCGTCCTCCTCGTGGCGGAGGATCTTGAAGCAGAGCCGGAACACCCGGTCCTGGTAGCGGCGCACCAGCTCGTCGAACGCGCGCGAGTCGTTCTCGCGGGCGAGCTCCACGAGCCGGGCGTCCGGCAGGCTGGCGTGATCGAGACTCATGCGGGCGCGGTTCCTCCGGCCGGGGCGCCGGGGGATTCCGTCGCGCGCGCGGCCTGCGGGGAGAGATACACGATCCGGCCGGCGAGCACCGTGGCGGCCGGGCGGGCCGCCAGAATCCCCGCGATGGGCGCCGAGGACAAGTCCCGATCCCAGACGACGAGGTCGCCCTCCGCCCCCGGCGCCAGCGTGCCGAGCCGCCCGCGGAGCCCGGCCACGGCAGCCGCGCCCTCGGTGTAGGCCGCGAGGGCCTGATCGAGCGAGGTGCGCTCCTCCGGGTAGAAGCCGGCCTCGGGATGGCCGTCGGGCGCGGTGCGCGCGACCGCCGCGTGCAGGCCGAGCCAGGGCAGCGGCGGCTCGACGGGGGCGTCGGACCCGAACGCCAGCGTGGCGCCGGTCGCGAGCAGCGACTGCCACGGGTAGCTGTGCGCGCAACGCTCGCCCCACGCCGAGCGCGCCGCGTCGGTCTCGTTCACGCAGTGCTGGGGCTGCAGGCTGGCCACGACGCCGAGCGCCGCGAAGCGGCCGTGGTCGGCCGGGTCGAGCAGCTGCACGTGCTCGATCCGCGGCGGCATCGGCAGCGCGCGCAGGCGGCCGGCCTCCGCCTCGATCGCATCGAGCGCGTGCCGCACCGCGCGGTCGCCGATCGCGTGGATCGCGACCGTGCAGCGCAGCTCCGCCGCGCGGCGGACGAGCGCGGCCAGCTCCGCGCGCGAGTGCACGTCCATTCCCGAGCCGGTCGCGCCGTTCCACGGCGCCAGCAGGGCCGCGGTGCGCGAGCCGAGCGTGCCGTCGGCGAACAGCTTGAGCCCGCCGAGCCGGAACCACGCGTCCCCCGCACCGGTCACGAGCCCGTTCGCGGCGAGCACCTCCATCAGCTCCGGGCCGAAGTGCTGCACGACCCGCAGCCGCCGCCGCTTCGCGAGCGCGAGCGTGCGCGCCGCGTCCCCGGGCCCGCGCTGGTAGTCGTGGACCCACGTGATGCCGCTCGCGTGCAGCGCCGCCGCCGCCTCGTCGAGCAGCGCGTCGGTCACCGCGGGGCCCGCCTGGGCCTCGAGCGCGGCGAACGCGCGCACGGCGTTCTCGCGCGCGACGCCCGTCGGCTCGCCGCCCGCGTCGCGCACGAACTCGGCGTCGGGGCCGTCGGGAGTCGCGCGCGTGACGCCGGCGCGCCGCAGGGCCGCGGAGTTGACCCACAGCGCGTGGAAGTCGTGGCTGTGGAGCAGCACCGGCCGCTCCGGCGCGAGCGCGTCGAGCGCCTCGCGGTGCGGCGGCGCCTCCCACCCCGCCGCGTCCCAGCCGCGCCCCACGAGCGGCGCCTCGCCCGGGTCGGCGGCGAGCGCCGCGGCGACGCGCGCGAGCGCCTCGGCGCGCGTCTTCGCGCCGTTCAGGTCGGCCTGCCGACGCGAGCGCGCCCACGGCACGAAGTGCAGGTGCGCGTCGGCGAGCCCGGGCGTGACGGTCGCGCCCCGCGCATCGAGCCGCTCGGCGCCGCCCGCGAGCGCCGCGAGGTCCGCGAGCGCGCCGACGGCCGCGATGCGCCCGTGTTCGAGCAGCACCGCGTCGGCGCCGGGAAAACGTGCCGCGGGCCACGGCCGGGCGTTCACGACGAGCAGGCGGGAGCCGCTCACGACTCGCGCGGCCCCACGGTGTTGACCAGCACGCCGACCCCTTCCAGTTCGAGTTCGACGCGGTCGCCGGGCTCGAGCGGCGCGATGCCGGCGGGCGTTCCCGTGGCGATCACGTCGCCCGGCTCGAGCGTGAGGTGGCGCGAGATCCACGCGACCAGGAACGCGGGCCCGAAGTGCATGCCCGACGTGCGTACGGCCTGCCGGCGCTCGCCGTTCACGCGCAGCTCGAGCGCCAGGTCGAGTGGCGAGAGCCCGAGGGCGATCACGGGCCCGAACGGCGCGAACGTGTCGTGCCCCTTGGCCCGCGCCCACTGCTTGTCGTCCTTCTGCCAGTTGCGCGCGGACACGTCGTCGAACGCGGTGACGCCGGCGACGTACGACAGCGCCTCGGCCTCGCGCACGGCGCGCGCGCGCCGCCCGATCACGAGCGCCATCTCGCCCTCGGGATCGAGCCGCGTGACGCCGGCCGGGTAGCGGATCGTGCCGCCGGGCGCGAGCACGCTGCTCGGGGGCTTGAGGAACAGCAGCGGCTCCTTCGGCGGCTCCTGCGTGCCGGGCAGGACGGTGAGGCTCTCGCGCACGTGCTCGACGTAGTTGAGCCCCACGCAGACGATCTTGCTGGGCTCGCAGGGCGCCAGGCGCTCCGCGCGCGCGCCGTCGTCGGTCGCACCGGTGGGCGCGCCCCCGAGCCACGGGGCGGCGTCCAGGCGCACGAGGCGCGGGCCTTCCTCGTAGCCGTAGTGGTTCGCGCCGTCCAGGCGGTAGCGCGCGAGCAGGCGGGGCGGGTCGGGGCGGTCCAAGCGGCGCGCAGCATAGCCCAACCGCGCGGGCCGGGAAAAAAGTCGAGGCACCCGTGCTTCGCGTGACGCGAACCCCGGGGGCACCCCCGAAACGATGGCACGTCCACTTCGCTTCCAGGGGGTGGCAGAGATCGCAGGTGCACGGCGAAGACAGGACGCCTCTTGCCGGCAGTTTTGCGCGGTCGTCCGGGAACGGTCAAGGCGAAATTCGCGCGACGGGCGCGGTCGGAAGCCGACCGGCCCCCGCGGCGCGACCCGTCGGCCGCGCGGCCGGAAGGCGCGCGCCCCGGCGAGAACGCCGCCATTGACGCTCCCGTGGGCCGTTGCTAGCGTCCCGCCCCCATGAGCCCAAAACCCCGTGGTACGCGCGGCCGTACGCCGGCCCAGAACCTCATTCATCGCCTCGAGAAACGCACCGCCCGGCTCGGCGTCATCGGCCTGGGCTACGTCGGCCTGCCGCTCGCCGTGGAGCTGGCGCAGGCCGGCTTCGAAGTGTTCGGCGTGGACATCGACGAGGACCGCGTCCAGCAGCTGAACAAGGGCAAGTCGTACATCCAGGACGTCCCCACCGCCGACGTGCGCCGGCTCGTGCGCGAGGGGCGCTTCCACGCTTCGACCGACTTCTCGGGGCTGCGCCGCTGCGACACGGTCAACATCTGCGTGCCGACGCCGCTCTCGAAGCAGCGCGACCCGGACGTGTCCTACATCGTCGCCGCCGCCGAGCAGGTGAAGAAGTACCTGCACCGCGGGCAGCTCGTGATCCTCGAGAGCACGACGTACCCGGGCACGACCGACGAACTGCTGCTGCCGATGTTCTCGCGCCCCGACTTCAAGGTGGGCCGCGACTTCTTCCTCGCGTTTTCGCCCGAGCGCGTGGATCCGGGCAACCCGGACTTCCAGACGCGCAACATCCCCAAGGTCGTCGGCGGCGTGACGCCCGACTGCACGGCGGCGGCCGTGAAGCTCTACCAGCAGCGGCTCGAGAAAGTCGTGCCCGTCTCCTCCACGCAGGTGGCCGAGATGGTGAAGCTGCTCGAGAACACGTTCCGCAGCGTCAACATCGGCCTCGTGAACGAGCTGGCGCTCATGTGCGCGCGGCTCAAGATCGACGTGTGGGAGGTCATCTCGGCCGCGGCGACCAAGCCGTTCGGCTTCATGCCCTTCTACCCCGGTCCGGGCCTCGGCGGGCACTGCATCCCGATCGATCCCTTCTACCTTTCGTGGAAGGCGCGCGCGAGCGGCTTCGAGGCGCGCTTCATCGAACTGGCCGGGCACGTGAACGGCCACATGCCGGACCACGTGATCGAGCTGGTGGTCGAGGCGCTGAACCGCCGCGGGCGGGCGCTGCGGGGCTCGAAAGTCCTCGTGATGGGCGTCGCCTACAAGGCCGACATCGACGACGTGCGCGAGAGTCCGTCGCTCGACATCATGGAGAAGCTTCGCGAGCGCGGCGCGAAGATCGAGTACTGCGACCCCTTCGTGCCCTCGATCCGGTTCGCCGGCGGCACCATGCGCAGCGTGCCGTTCACGGCCGCCAGCCTGCGCCGTTACGACTGTGCGGTGATCGCCACGGCCCACCAGGCGTTCAACTACTCGAAGATCCTGGCGTGGTCGAAGGCCGTCGTGGACACGCGCAACGCGCTCAAGGGGCGCCGCTCGGCGAAGATCGTCCGGCTCTAGCCCCACTCGAGCCTCTCCGGCCGGCCCGTCGCTCCCGCGGCGGGCCGGTTCGCTTTCGCCGGCACCGGCCGGACGCGGGACCGCCACCA
>CAZIXL010000126.1:0-7542 GCA_964542885.1 uncultured bacterium | reverse complement strand
GACCTTCACGAAGGCGCCCGAGGCCAGCGCCACCACCACCGCCAGTACGGTGTAGGGGAGCAACTCGATCACGGAGTGGAATGTGAAGAGGGGGGCGTCGAACAGGGTGCCGAAGCCGAACTTCAGCGAGAACACGCAGTACGCGATGATCGTCGAGATCGCGGCCGGGATGATGACGTCGGGCTCGAACTCGCTGTCGGAGTACATGACCTCGCTCGCGAACAGCGCGCCTGCGAGCGGGGCGCGGAAGATGCTGCCGACGCCGGCGCCGATGCCGGCCGCGAGCAGCACGCGGCGGTCGCGCTCGCCCAGGCCGAGGCGCGTGGCGAGGAACGAGCCGAACCCGGCGCCGATCTGCGCGATCGGGCCCTCGCGGCCGCCCGAGCCGCCCGAGCCGAGCGTGATCGCCGACGCGATGGTCTTGATGATCGGCACGCGGCCGCGAATCATGCCGGCGCGTCGGTGGAACGCGTTCACGGCCTCGTCGGTGCCGTGCCCGGCGGCCTCGGGCGCGAAGCGCTGCACGATCAGGCCCGTGAACAGGCCTCCGACGGCGGCGACGATCGGGACCATCCAGAGGCGGAACGGGGAGTGGGTGGGCGCCAGCAGGTGCACCTCGCCCGCGGGGCCTTCCATGCGCAGGCCGGCGAGCTGGTCGAGCAGGAAGTGCGAGCCGTACTGGCACATGTACTGGAAGAGGATCGCGCCCAGGCCGGCGACCACGCCGACCAGCGAACTGAGGAGGATCGTGCGGCCGATGGAATCGAGCTCGAGGAGGCGGGCTTCCTGGACCAGGCGTTTGAGCGGGGTCATCGGCGCGCCTTCGCGCGCGGGGACGGATCGGTCACGAGGGCCTCTTGGGGGAGTCGTCTTCGAGCGAACGCAGGTACTCGACGAGGAAATCACGGGCGAGGTCGCGGCACCCGAGCCCGAATGCCAGCGCCAGCGCGAGGCCGGCCGCGGCGACGGCGACGACGCCGATCGCCATCACGAACTGCGCCGCGAATCCGAGCTGCTCCAGCGCCACGAGCACCGCGAAGCCCGTGAGCACGGCCGAGACGAGCTGGCCCTGGAAGCGGGCCGCGCGGATGTCGGCCGACTCGAGGATGCGCTGGGTGACGGCGCCGGCCACGAGCGCGACCAGCGCGCCGATGGCGAACAGCACCGCCGAGGTGACGACGCGGGGCACGACCTCGGCCAGCCGTTCGGCCACCGAGGTGGCCAGGGCGAAGCCGAGCGTCTCGAACGCGAGCAGGGCCGCGCTCGCCATGACGAGCCAGAAGGCGGCCCAGGTCGCGATCGCCACCGGCTCGTGGCGCTTCACGGCGCGCTCGCCGAACAGCCGCCGCATCGCCTCGTTGAAGCGCAGCAGGCGCAGCACGCCGCGCAGGAGCGCCGCCACCACGGTGGCCACGAGCCAGCCCGCGAACAGGACGGCGAGCGCGATCGCCGCATTGATCGCACCCTGGCCGGCCCCGCGGCCCAGGCCCTCGAGGCGGGCCAGGAACTCCGGCCACGTTTCGGCGGGCAGCATCATCAGGATCGCCATTCGATCGCCTCCCGGACGCCGCGGGCCGTCATCCGTTCACCGGACCCGGATCCGGGGCCGTGAGCTCGCGACCGGGCGTCTTCAGACCGAGGCTCACGATGGTATCGAGCACGTCCAGTGTCCAGTCGTAGATGTTCCGGCGCAGCACGACCTCCCGCAGGGCGCGCATGCGCTCGCGGCCCGCTTCGGCCGGCTCCGACAGCGCCTCGTGGCACGCGTCGGCCAGCCCCTCGCGGTCGTACGGCGAGGCGATCCACGCCCGCTCCAGCTCGCGCGCGGCGCCCGTGAACGGCGACAGCACGAGCGCCCCCTCGAGGTCGGGTGAGGCCGCCAGGTACTCCTTGGCGACCAGGTTCATGCCGTCGTGCAACGACGTCACCGCGCACAGGTCGGCCATGCGGTAGTAGGGGAGCAGTTCGCCGAAGTCGAGGTTCGCCTCGATCAGGTGCACGGTCGGGCCGCCGGGCCGCGGGTAGCGGTTGTTGATGGTCTGCGCCAGGCGACGCGCGCGCACCTGGACACTGCGGTACTCGCGCAGCTCGATGCGCGACGGCACGCCGATCTGGATGAACGCGAACTTGCCGCGCCACTCGGGGCGCTTCTCGAGCATGCGCTCGATCGCCTCGAGCCGCTCGGGGATGCCCTTCGTGTAGTCCATGCGGTCGACGCCCAGGCCGACCTTGCAGCCGTGCAGCGCCAGCTCGTCGCGGATCGCGGCCTCGGCGCGGCGCGTGTCGGCCGTCTCGGCGATCGCGGCGATCTCGTCGGCGTCGACGCTGATCGCGAACGGGTGCACCCACGTGCGCTGCCCGCCGCGGTCGACGGCCAGCCGCTCGACGTCGACGCGAGCTTCGAGCGTCTCCGAAACGGTGTCGAGGAAGTTCATGGCGTGGCGGCGGATGTGGAAGCCCACGACGTCGTTCGCGAGCATCCCCTCGAGCACCTCCTCCTGCCAGGGCAGGACGCGGAAGATCTCGGGATTCGGCCACGGGATGTGCCAGAACATCGCCACCTGCAGGTCGGGCCTGCGCGCCTTCACGTACTTGGCGGCCAGCGCCAGGTGGTAGTCCTGGATGAAGACCAGCGCGGGCTCGTCGCCCACTTCCTGCAGCACCGCCTCGGCGAAGCGCTGGTTCACCTTGCGGTACGACTTCCAGTCGGCGAGGCGGAAGCGCGGGCGCACGTAGACGACGTGACAGAGCGGCCACAGCGCGCTGTTCGCGAAACCGGAGTAGTAGCGCGCGTGGTCCTCCTGCGTGAGCCACAGGCGCCGCAGGCTGTAACGCGGCCGGTCGGGCGGGCACGCCACGCGGTCCTGCGCGTCGACCACCAGCCGGTCGGCGTCGCCGCTGCCGTGCGCGACCCACACGCCGCCCAGCGCCTGCATGACGGCGTCGAGCGCCACGGTTAGGCCGCCCGCGTTGCGCACCACGCGAATGCCGTCGCCGGCACGGTGGTGGGAGTAGGGCTCGCGATTCGAGACCACCACCATCTTCCGGCCCGCGAGGTGGCCCTGCGCCCACTCCACGAGATGCTCGCGCGTGGTGCGGGGCGGGCCTTCCGAACGCAGCTGGGTGCGAATCGCGGCACGGCTCAGGGCCGAGCGCGCGCGTTCCGCGAGATCCAGGGCAACCTCCTGCGTTGGGGGACATCGGCGGACGGGATCGCGCCGGCGGGGGCTCCGTGGCTCGGGGGGGCGCGGACCCCGGTTGACGACAACCCGCAGACTAGGCAAACATGACCGCGCGGTCAACTTTGCACGTCCACGCGGGGAGGAACATGAAGCCGTCGTACGCGCTCGAGGGCATTCCCGAAAAGCTCTGGGCCATGGTGGCGATCGCGCCGCACCGGCTGCTCATGCTCGATTACGACGGCACCCTCGCGCCCTTCCACGTGGATCGCGACCAGGCCCGCCCGCTTCCGCGTTCACTCGAGCTGCTGCAGCGGCTCGCCGGGCATCGGCACACGAGGCTCGCCATCGTCTCCGGCCGGCCGGTGCGCGAGGTCGAGCGGCTGCTGGGCCCGCTGGCCGCGACGCTGGTCGGCGAGCACGGCTGGGAGTGGCGCGCCGCCGACGGCACGCTCGAGCTGCCCGATCTCGGGGAAGCCTCCGCGACCGCACTCGCCGAGGCGGAGCGCGTGGGCCGCGAGGCCGGCTGGCAGGACGTGATGGAGCGCAAGCGCTCGGCGATCGTCCTGCACACGCGCGCGCTGCCCGCGGCGCGCGCCGTGGCGCTCGAGGAGCGCGCGGGGGCGGCGTGGGGCGCGCTCGAGGTGCCCGGTGTGATCGCGCTCGACCGCATCAACGGCGGGCTCGAACTGCGCGCGCGCGGGCGCGACAAGGGCACGGTCGTTCGCACGCTGCTCGGCCAGGCGCCGCCGCTCACGCTCGGCGTGTTCGTGGGCGACGACGTGACCGACGAGGACGCCTTCGAGGCCGTGCGCGAGCGCGGGTTCGGCGTGCGCGTGGGGGAGGCGGACCGCCCGACCAAGGCCATGGGCCGCATCGCGTCGTGCGACGACGTGCCGGGATTCTTCGAGCGCTGGCTCGAGGCGTCCGCCGGCGGGGGCGCCTGAGGCATGGCCCACGGACCGGGCGACCCCGGCGGAGCGGAGCGCGCGACGAGCCTCCCGCACGACCCCGACTCGCCTCCCGACCGGGGACGGCGCGAGCACCGCAAGCACGCCACCCGCCGCGTGCTGCTCGCCGCCGGGCGGCGCCTGTTCGGCGAGCAGGGCCTGTACGATTCGCGGATCGAGGACCTGACGCGGCACGCGGGCATCGCCAAGGGCACGCTCTACGGCTACTTCGAGAACAAGGAACAGCTGCTCGAGGCCGTCGTGACCGCGGGCTTCGAGGAACTGCTGGCCCACGTGCGCCACGCAGCCGCCGGCGTCCCCGCGGGCGCGCCGCGCATCGAGCGCGTGGTGTCGGCGCACCTCGTGTTCTTCGCCGCCAACCCCGACCTGGTCCGGATCTTCCACCAGGTGCGCGGCCTGCTGAAGTTCGACCGCCCCGAGGGCCTGCCGCTGCGGCGCGCCCTGGAGCAGTACCTGGGCGACGTCGCGCGCGTGCTGGAACCGGCGAACGGCCGGCGCACGACCGTGCGCCGCGAGTCGGTCGAGGCGGCCTCGCTGCTCTTCGGGGCCGTCTCCGGCGTGTCGTCGATGCGCGCGGCGCTGCCGACCGCGGGTGCGCGGCGCCGCCCGCCGCGGGCGGTGGTGCGGGCCCTGGCCGCCCTCGTGCCGGCGTCGGCCGCCGAGGAGAGCGGCGGCAGGGGCGCCGCCGCCGCGGCTACTCGTGCGGGGCGTCGGCGCCCGGCACCGGCGTCGGCAGCTGGGGGGCGTGCGGCTCGGTGAACTCGGGCCGCGGCCGGCGAAAGAAGAAGGCCGGGATCACGGTGGTGCCGAGCGTGTAGAGCACGACGCCGCCGAAGAGCGCGGGCGGCGCGGCGAAGCGGTCGCGCAGGATCTCGGCGATCACGAGGCCGAACACGAGCGTGGGCAGCATCGCGACCGACACGCGCACGCCGGCGCGCGGCGACTCGCGCACGACGAGCCGGCGGTGGAGCACCACCGTGAGCACACGCAGCGGCACCATGGCGCCCAGGAACAGCGCGCCCCAACCGAGCGCGGCCAGGTTCAGGTCCTCGCGCCGCAGGTGCAGCCCGGCGCTGAAGAAGTAGAAGGGCACGAAGAACGACGCGAACATCTCGACCGCGTGCACCATCTGCTCCGACGCGATCGCCGGCAACTGCGCGCGGAACCGTTGCGCCGCCATGCCCACGACGAACGCCCCGACCAGGTAGTAGACGCCCAGCTCGCGCGTCGCGAACGCGCAGGCCACGGCGAGCATGAGCAGGAACGCGAACTCCGAGCGCGGCGCGAACGGTACGACGAGCTTCGCGAAGGCCCGGAAGACGAGCGGCAGCAGCACGATCATGCCCACCAGCACGAGGACCGAGATCCCGAGGCGCTCCGCGGTCGTGGACTGCAGGGTCCCGAACATCACCAGCAGCGCCAGCAGCTCGGTGGCGATGGCCTTGGACTTCACCCAGCGCTTCTCCGGTTCGGCCAGTCCGAACAGGGCGAGCGAATCGAGGATGAAGCCGGTCGAAGGCGTCACGAGTGCGAGCGCGAGCAGGGTGGCCAGCCGCGGCTCGAAGCCCGCGAAGCGCACGAACGCCCACGCCACGCCGGCCAGCAGCAGCGCCCGCACGACCAGGTGCTGCGCGAGCACGGCGGCGTTCCCGCGCAACTCGTGCAGGTCCACCTCCAGCCCCGCGAAGAGGAACAGGGCGACGATCCCGAACGCCGCGAGCAGCTGGACCGTCGTGTCGTGCTGAAAGAGCCCCAGGCCGAGTCCGGCCGTCGCGCCGAGCGCCAGGCTCGTGATCGCGGCGGGCACCCCGAAACGCTGGATCGCGCGCGGGATCACGAAGAGCGCGAACAGCAGGCCGACGTAGGTGATCTCGGGCGAAAGCGTCATGGTCCTCCCGGGGCGGGTCGGTGCGCGCGAAAACGGGGACGGAGTACCGCCGGATGGGACCACGGGCTGCGCCGGCAGGGCGCGCGAGGGTACACTGCCCGGGCCCGACGTTCGAAGCCGATCCACCCCGGCGCGCGCGCCGGGAACGTGCCGGAAGGAGCCCGCCATTCCCCGCCTGAGCACCTTCGTCTGGATCTCGCTCGGCGCCGTGCTCGGCGCCAATACGCGCTACCTCGTGACCCACCTGTCGGCGCGCTGGCTCGGGGCGGCGTTCCCGTGGGGCACGCTGTTCGTAAACCTCGCGGGCTGTCTCGCGATCGGCGCGATCGCGACGCTCGTCACCGGGCGGCTCGTGGACCGGCCCGAGATCGCGCGGCAGTTCCTGGTGATCGGGTTCCTCGGTTCGCTCACGACGTTCTCGTCGTTCGCCTGGGAGACGAGCAGCCTGCTGCGCGACGGCGAGTGGGTGCGCGCGGTGGCCAACGTCGCGGTGAGCGTGCTCGGCGGCCTGGCCGGCGTGCGGCTCGGCATCCTGCTCTCGCCGCATCTCTCGGGGCTGCTGTGAAGCGCGAGTCCGAGCGGGCGCTGCTGCGCGTGCAGCTCAGCAACTTCGTGCGCTGGCACACCGGCCCGCTCTACGAGGCGCTCGTCGAGCGCGCGCAGCGCGAACACCTCGCGGGCGCGACGGTGCTGTCGGGGGCGTACGGCTACGTGGCGCGCGGGCCCCTGCTGGGCGGCCACCCGAACGCGCTGGCGGTGGAGCGGCCGGTGGTCGTCGAGTTCGTGGACGACGAGGCGAGGCTCGTACGCTTCCTCGACACGGTGCGCCCGATGCTCGAGGGGCACGCCGTGACGCTCACGCTCGAGCGCGCCACCGTCGTCGCGTATGCACCGGAAGGGGAGGGCGCCTCGTGATCCGGACGAGCGAGGGCACGCTGCTGCGCATCTTCATCGGCGACTCCGACCGCCACGAGGGCCAGCCGCTGTACAAGGTGCTCGTCGAGCGCGCGCACGCCATGGGTCTCGCCGGGGCCACGGTGCTGCACGGCCCGCTCGGCTTCGGCCGGCACGCGCGGCTGCACACGGCCAAGCTCGCGGAGCTCTCGAGCGACCTGCCCGTCGTGATCGAGATCGTCGACGCCGAGGAGCCGATCCGCGCCTACATGCGCGAGGTGGACGCGATCGTCGGTGAGGGGCTCGTGACCCTCGAGAGCGTGCGCATCGTGCGCTACGCCGGGGACGAGCAGGCCTGAGGCAGCGGCTCCGCCGCTCGGCCAGGCCGGCAGGCCGCGCCGATCGTCCGCCCGACGACCCCGACGGCTCCGCGCCACTACTGATGTAGTGGCCAGTGCCGTTCGGCGCGGCCAGCCTTCTGCGGCGCAGCGTGTTGACGCCGTTCTTTCGCGTCCGCTGCGAAAGACCCGGCCAGCCCGGGCGCGCTCTCGCTTGACCGCCGGAGGAGCAAAGTGTTTAGTGTGCTTCACTGTGTTGACAGCGCATAACT
>CAZIXL010000125.1:7101-7545 GCA_964542885.1 uncultured bacterium | reverse complement strand
AGCGCGCGCAGGTAGAGGCCCGAGCCGCCCACGAGCACCGCCGGGCGACCGCGGCCGAAGACGCCTTCGAGCGCTTCGCGCGCCGTGCGCGCGTACCAGCCGGCGCTCGGGCGCTCCTCGAGGCCCAGCGCCTCGAACAGGTGGTGCGGGCGGGCGGCGCGCTCCGCCGGCGACGGCTTGCCCGTCCCCGTCTCGAGCTCGCGGAAGACCTGCCGCGCGTCCGCGCACACGACCTCGCCGTCCAGCGCCGCCGCCAGCGCCTCGCCGAGGTCGCTCTTGCCCGTCGCCGTGGCGCCGACCACGGCCACCAGCGTGCGACCGGGCCTCACGTGCGGCCGAATCGGCGGTGAAGCTCGTCCAGCTCCATGCGCACGACCGTCGGCCGGCCGTGCGGGTCGCCGTGCGGGCGGTGCGTGGCGAAGAGACGATCGACTTCGCAGACCC
>CAZIXL010000125.1:0-7091 GCA_964542885.1 uncultured bacterium | reverse complement strand
ACGATCGACGAGCGCGCGCATGTCGTCGACCGACAGCACGTCGCCCGCCTTGACCGCCGCGTGGCAGGCGTGCGAACGCGCGAGTCGTTCGAGCAGGTCGTCCTGCGCCAGCGCGGGGCCGCCGTGGTGCTGGTGCGGCAGCCCGCCGTCGCCGATGCCGTCGAGCAGGTCCTGCAGGAGCAGCCCCGGGTGCTCGATCTTGAGCCCGCCCGGCACGCCCTGGATCACGACGGTCGGCGGCCCCAGCGGCGACAGGTCCCAGCCGAGCCGCTTGAGCAGCGGTACCGACTCGAGCAGCAGCTCGAACTGCGCGTGGGTCAGGTCGACGAGCGTCGGGAAGAGCAGCCCCTGCGACGCGCCCCCCTCGCGCTCGAGCCGCTCACGCGCCTCCTCGTACAGGATGCGCTCGTGCGCCGCGTGCTGGTCGATGATCACGAGCCCGCCGCGCACCGGCGCCAGGATGTACGTGCGGTGCAGCTGCCACAGCTCGGGTTCGGCCGACGCGGTGGCCGCCGCCGTCGCCGCCGGCGTGCCCGTGGCCGCGTCCGCGCCCGCGGGAACGACGGGCAGGCCGAGCCCGAGGCCCATCTGCGACTCGTCCACCGGCGGGCGTTCCTGCACGCGATCGGCCCACGCCGGCTGGTGCGCCTCGTGCGTGCCGCCTTCCACGACGCGGAACGGCGGATAGAGGCTCGACAGCGGCTGGGCGCAGGACGCGGCGACGAGCGAGAAGACCGCGTCGTCGTCGGCGAAGCGCACTTCGCGCTTGGTCGGGTGCACGTTCACGTCGAGGCGCTCGGGCGGCACGTCGAGCCAGAGCACCGCCGACGGGAAGCGCCCCCCGGGGAGCAGGTTGCCGTAGGCGTGCCGCAGCGCCTGCGAGAGCGCCGCGTTCTGGATCCAGCGGCCGTTGACGAGGAACACCTGGCCCTCGCGCGTCGAGCGTGCGTGCTCGGGCTGCCCGAGCAGGGCTTCGAAGCGCATGCCGCCGCGCTCGCCGTGCGCCTGCACGAGCTGCTCGGCGTGCCGGGCGCCCCAGATCTGCGCCGCGCGCTCGCGCCGCGACGCCGTCCCGCCCCACTCGAAACGCTCCTTGCCGTCGACGAGCAGGCGGAACGCGACGTCGGGGCGCGCGAGCGCGTAGCCTTCGATCATCCGGAGCGCGGCGCGCAGCTCGCCGCCGGACGAGTGCAGGAACTTGCGGCGCGCCGGCGTGTTGAAGAACAGTTCGCGCACCTCGACCGTCGTCCCCGCGGCGCGCGCCACCGCGCCGCGGTCGGTCACGCGGCCGCCCTCGACCTCGACGAACGCGGCCGCCTCGGCGCCGGCGGGCCGCGAGACGAGCCGCAGCCGGCTCACCGACGCGATGCTCGGCAGCGCCTCGCCGCGAAAGCCCAGCGTGCGCAGGCGATCGAGATCGTCCAGTTCGGCCAGCTTGCTGGTCGCGTGGCGCTCCAGCGCCAGTTCCAGCTCGTCCGCGGCGATACCCGCACCGTCGTCAGCCACGACGAAGCCCTGGTCGAGCGAGCGCTCGACGCGGATCTCGACCCGGCGGGAGCCGGCGTCCAGGGCGTTCTCGAGGACTTCCTTCAGGGCCGAAAGGGGCCGCTCGACGACCTCGCCCGCGGCGATGCGGGACGCGGTCTCCTCGGGCAGGCGGCGGATCGGACGGGGCACGCGACCTCCAGTGGAAGGCGCGCACAGTGCGGCCCCGGCCGGGCAGGGTCAAGCGGGCGCGGAGCGCGCCGCGGGGCCGTTCAGCGCTGCGAGAGCCACGCCCCGGCGGCCGCCAGGAACATCTCGGCGTCCTCGGGCCCGGCCATGGCGACGTGCTGGTCGACGAGCGCCGGGGCGGGCGGCGCCGCACCGGAATCGCGCCAGGCCGTGTCCCACAGCGCCAGCAGCCGGCGCCGCAGGTAGGTGAACGTCTCGGGCGGGCCCGCGTTCAGCAGCAGCACGCAGCCCTCCGCCGGCCGGCAGATGCAGTCGGTGTCGCGGATCTGTCCCGGAAGCCAGCCGCACAGCGCCTCGACGGCCATCGGCGCGTCGGGGAAATCCAGGCGATGGAGCTCGAAGCGCATCCGGTCGTGCCGGTTCCGCTCGAGCGCCAGCTCGATGCGGGCCCCGAACTCGTCGGCCCCGAGCCAGCCCGTCGCGCGCATCGGCGTGAACGGGAACGAGGCGCCCGCGCGCTCGCGGTCCTGCTCGTCCCACGACGTGCGCAGCTCGTCGACCATCTTCTGCCACTCGCCCCAGCCCGCCTGCGGATCCAGCGAGGCGGCGGCGAGCACGCCGCGGCGCTGGGCGGTGCGGAACGGCCACGCCCCCCAGGCCTTGCCGCGGCCGGGCTCGGAGAGCCGCGTGATGACCTGCGGCGTCCCCAGCTCGTTCGCGAGGTCGATCAGCCCGCGCAGCAGCTTGTCCTCGGGCCCGACCTGGGCCAGCAGCTGCAGCGAGGCGCTGTCGCCCGCGTGCAGCTCGGCGGTCCCGGCGCCGGAGCGGAGCACCAGTTCCTTGAGCGCCTCCTCGAGGTGCGAACGCGCCTCGTGCGAGGGAAAGTCCTCGAAGCTCGTGATGAGGATGCGCGGGTGGTGGGGCAACACCACGGGTTTCGGCGCGACCGGCGCGTCCGCCCCCAGGTCGGGCAGCGCCTGCTCGACCAGCGCGTCGAAGTCGCCGCCGCCCAGGGTGTGCTCGAGCGCCGCGGCGTGCAGCGCGAGCGGGGCCTCGATCGCCGTCGATTCCGCGGGTGCCTCCGGCGTGCCGCGCAGGAAGTCCTGGGGCGTCTGGCAGGGCGTCCCGAGCGCGAGCAGCAGGCTCTCGAGCTGCGTCCGGCGCGAACTGCTCTCGCCCACGAGCGCCAGGTCGAAGATCTCGCGCGTCAGGTCGGCGAGGTCGAGGGTGCGCGGCAGCCCGCACATCTCGGCCACGCGCAGGCCGGGATCCTGGGCGTGGTTGCCGGCGACCAGGCGCACGGCCACGCCCGGCTGGCGCAGCAGCTCGGGCATCAGGTCGGCGTCGGCCCAGTCGAAATCGACGAGGACGACGCGCTTCGGGTTCGCGTTCACGTTCTCGGTGGGAAGGGTCGCCATGTCCTTGGTTTCCGCGTGTCGAGCGGCACGCAGGATACCATCGGCCATTTCACCGCCGGACCTGAGACGGACGTGCACGTTTCGCGCGGGCCGGGGGGCGGGGGCCCCGGGGCCGGCCCGCGCGCCCCGCCCGGGGCCGGCGTCAGCGTCTCGCCGGCGCTCCGGGCGCGACTGGCTGCACCGGCGACGTGGTCCGCATCTTCGGGTCGAGGATGCGCACCGGCCAGCGCTTCTTGAGGCCCTCGAAGTAGCCGATGAGCCCCCGCTCGATCGCCGCGTCGCGTTCGGTGTTCATGCGGCCCATGAGCTGTTCACGCGTCGGCTCGACCCGCGAGTCGAAGCGCACGCGGGCGAGGCCGCCCGGGAAGTCGACCCAGCCGCTCGTCTGCCCGGGTTCCAGCGCCGGGGCCCGGTCGCCGCCGAAGACGAGCGAGTCGAGCACCGAGGCGCCGCCGAGGTTCGGCAGCCCGCGGCCGGCGAGCACGTTGTCGTAGTGATCCAGGCCACCCCACAGCGCGGCGAGGCTGTCGACCGACCAGCCCTGCGCGGTGAGCGAATCCATCTCGGCGCGCTTGGCCTCGAGCGCGCGCCGGCCGGCGCCGCGCCGGTAGGCCGCCATCGCCTCGCCCTTCGCGCCCTCCCAGTCCGGCTGGCCCGCCGCCGAGACGCTGTCGACCCACGTCACCCACGCCGAGTTGCCCGGCAGCCCGTCCACGCGGCGCACGAGGTGGCCCGGCTCGGCCTGGTCGATCAGGCGGTAGTACTCCGCGATCGCGGCGTTGACCGAGCTCTCGCCCAGGCGCTTGGTGAACGACTGGATCGGCTCGCCGAGCCGCGCGGCGGCGGCCTTCGCCGCGGCCGCGTCGGGGAGGACGCGGAACAGGCTGTCGGCGCTCTCGGCGGCCTGCAGGCGCGACTTCTCGCGCGCCGCGTCGCCGCCGACGATCATGTAGATCCAGTCCAGGTCGTGCACGACCGCGGGCACGTGATCCACGCAGTACACCACGTGCCAGCCGAGCGTGGTGCGGATCGGTTCCTTCGCGAACTCGCCGGGCTGCAGCGCGAACACGACGTCCTCGAACGCGGGCAGCATCGTGCCGCGCCCGAAGGTCCCCAGGTCGCCGCCCGAATCGCGCGTGGCCGGATCGTCGGAATACTGCTTCGCGAGCGTCGCGAAGTCCTCCCCGGACTTCGCCCGTCGCAGGAGCTCCTCGGCGCGACGGTGCGCGGCCTGGTCGGCCTCGCGACTGTCGTTGCCGGGTGCGACCAGGATGTGGCGGGCCGTCACGAGTTCCGGCGCCGAATAGCGGTCGAGGTGCTCGCGCTGGTACTTCTCGACCTCGGCCCGTGTGAGCGACACCTCCATGGGCGAACGGGCGCGGATGCCGAAGCGCGAGAAGTGCACGACCTTCCCGCCCGCGAACCGCGACGCGTCCGCCTCGAACAGCCGGCGGGCGCCCGCTTCCTCCTCGGCCTCGGCGCGGGCCTTGTTGCGTTCTGCCAGCAGCGGGCGGGCCTGCTCGAACGTCGGCACCACCCGGTCCACGCGGCCCAGGGACTTCCACACGATCCAGCCCGTCGCCGTCTCGACGAGCCCCGGCCCCACCGGGTCGGCGTAGGACCAGACGGAGTCGGTCACCGCACGATTGCCGGCGCCGAGCCCGAGGTCGGCGCCGTGCACGGTCGGATCGAGGTCGCGGGCCTGCCAGCGCGCCTCGAGTTTCGCGTCCTTCCGGCCCGCGCGCCACGCCTTCACGAGGTCGTCCGCGCCGAGCCGCACCTCGAGCCGCCGGCGGTCCGAGCGCCAGCGCGAGGCGATCTCGTCGCGCACCTCGGCGAACGGGCGCGAGACGATCGCCCCCGACTTCGCGTCGAACGACGAGTAGTCGGCCAGGTGGCCGCGATAGTAGCGGTCCAGGTCCGAGGCCGACGGTTCGGGCACCGCCACCTCGGCCGTGTCGAGCACGGCGACGCGGAGCCGCCAGCCGGGGGCTGCGAGCGAGTCGCGGACGCGCGCGTAGATCTCGCGCTCCTCGTACTCCGCATGGTGCGCACGCCGGTCGCGCCGCAGCACGCCGCGGATCTCGCGCGCGACGTCGGCGAGCGGCGCCACGTGCGCCGGCACGACGTCGTCGACACGCACGAGAAGCCAGCCCTCGGCGGCGGGCAGGGCCTGCGGGAGCACCTTGCCCACGTTCGCCGGCAGGTAGAGCTGCCGGTTCACGTCCTCGCCCGCGCGCCAGTAGCCCGGGTAGTTGTCGCTCGTCACGACCTGGTGCGGGCGCGGGCCGAGGAAGCCCGCCGCCTGCTCCAGCGTGCGTCCCGCCTTCACCTCGGCCAGCAGGCTGTCGGCCACGTCCTTCATGCGCCGGGTCCACGCGGCTTCGCCACCCGGGAGGCTGCGGATCGAGTCCGACAGGCCCGGCGAGTTCACGAACGCCACCGTGAGCGTGGCGCGGTCGGGGCGGCGGTAGTCGTTCGCGTGCGCGCGGTACCAGGCGAGCACGTACTTCTCGCGCGGCTCGTGGTAGCTGCCGTCGAAATCCGTGAGCGGCAGCGAGAGCACGTCGAGCGTCGCGCGCGACAGCGTGCGCTCGACCTGGCGGCGCAGCGTCTCGTCCGACGGCCGGAAGCGCGCCCCGACCTGGTCGTTGAGCTTGCGCGCCGCGAGCTGCTCGCGGGTCTCCTCCACCGCCTTCCGCCATGCCTCCGCCTGGCCGGTCTTCACGGCCAGGAAGCGCTGCTCGTCGAACTTACCGCCGGGGCTGAAGAACGGGTCCTGCTTGAGGATCGCCTCGGCGTCGGCCTCGGGGACGGTGACGCCGGTGCGCTTCGCCTCGAGCGCCAGCAGGTCGATGCGGATCTGGCTCTCGAGCACCTGCCTGCGGACCAGGTCCTGCACTTCGGCGGGGAAATCGTTCACGGAGTTCCGCTTCGCGAACTCGGCGAGCGCGACCTGGCAGCGGCGGGCCCACTCGTCGCGCGTGATCGTGCGCGGTCCCACGGTGGCGATCGGCGGCGAAGGGGGCTTTGCACCGGCGGGTGCGGGCCCGCCCTGCGCGAACGCCTCCAGGGACAGCGACGTGACCACGGCCACCGCGAGGACCAGCACTGCCTGACGTCGGTTCACCGTTCTTCCTTTCGGTTCGATCGTGTGCGCTTGACCGCTCGCGCCCACCTGCCTAGCTTGCCCCGCTCATGTGGACGCTCGACGACGACGCCCCGCTGCCGCACTGGCGGCCCGCTCACGCGCCGCCCCCGGTACGCCTCGCCTTCTCCACGCGACGCGGCGGCGTCAGTGAGGCGCCGTTCGCGTCGCTCAACCTGGGACGCTCCACCGTCGACCGCCCGGAGGCCGTGGCCGAGAACCGTTCCCGTTTCCTCGCCGCGCTGGGCCTCGAGCCCGCCCGGCTCGCCACCGCGGGCCAGGTCCACGGTGTCCGTGTGGTGGAAGTGGCGGGGCCCGGTCACCAGCCCGAGTGCGACGCGCTCGTCACGCGCGTTTCGGGCCTGGCGCTGGCCGTCACCACCGCCGACTGCATGTCACTGCTCTACGTGGCGCCGGGTGGCGTCGCCGCCGCCCACTCGGGATGGCGCGGTACCGCCGACGGCATGCCCGCCGCCGCGCTCGGCGCCCTGTGCACGGTCGCCGGCTGCACGCCGGAGTCCGTGCACGTCCACCTCGGCCCCTGCATCCGGGGGTGCTGCTACGAAGTCGGTCGCGACGTCGCCGATCACTTTCCGGCCGCCGCCGTGCGCGAGACCGGCGACCGCCCGCGGCTCGACCTGCCCACCGCGGCGCGCCTCGCACTCGAAGCGTCCGGCGTTCCCGCCGGCTCCATCCACGACACCGGCGCCTGCTCCGCCTGCGAGCCCTACTGGTACTTCTCCCATCGACGCGACCACGGCCGCACCGGGCGGATGTGGGGCGTCGCCGCGCTCGTCCCGGCATCGTGAGGCCCCGGGACGCATCGTGGCGGCCGGTGAGTATACCGGCAT
>CAZIXL010000124.1:0-7548 GCA_964542885.1 uncultured bacterium | reverse complement strand
CCCCGCCACCGTCCCGCTCGACCACGCCCACTGGAAGTTGAATCCGCCCAGCCTTCCCTCCACGTCCAGCACTTCGCCGCAGAGGTAGAGGCCCGGGACCACGCGGGACTCGAGCGTCGAGGCGTTCACTTCGGACAGCGGCACGCCGCCGGCCGTGACTTCGGCTTTCTCGTAGCCGAGCGTGCCGGTCACTTCGAGTTCGCGCTCCTTGACCAGCGCGAGCATCGCGGCGCGGCGGGCCTTCGGGGTCTGCGACATCGCGACGCCGCCCAGGCCGGACTCCGCTGTGAGCATGTCGGCGATGCGCTCGGGCAAGCGGGCCGCCAGGAACGACCGGCCGCCACGGCCGCTGCGGCGTTCGCCGGCGGCGATCCACTCGCGCACGAGCGTCTCCTCGCTCTCGTCGGGCAGGAAGTCGACGGTCACGCGCCGCGCGTGGCCTTCCGCGGCGTGCCAGTGGCGCGACAGGTCGAGCGCGACGGGGCCGGTCAGGCCGAAGTGCGCGAACAGCAGCGAGCCTTCGAGCCGCTCGGCCTTGCGGCCGTCCACCCACAGCGTGAGCGCGGCGTGCGTGGTCACGCCGCGCGCACCGTTGCAGAACGGGTCGGGCGAGAGCAGCGGCGTGAGCGCGGGCACGGGTGGCACGAGCGTGTGGCCGAGCGCGCCGAGCAGCGCGTAGCCGGTGCCGTCGCTGCCCGTGCGCGGGAACGACAGGCCGCCGGTCGCGACGATCACACGCTCGGCCTCCAGCCACTCGTCGGGCAGCGCGGCGGGCAGCGGCCACTCGGTTTTCGCGGCCGGCGCTACTTCGACGCCGAACGCGGCACTCTCTTCGACCCGCTGGACGCCGACGCGAAAACCGCCCACGTCGCCGCCGCGCTCGAGCCGCACCGCCCTCGCCCCCGCGCGCAGTTCGACGCCCGCGCGCGCCGCGGCGCCGAGCAGCGCGTCGAGCACGTCCTGCGCGGCGTCGCTCACGGGGAAGTACTTGCCCGTGGGTTCCAGCTTGAGCGGCACGCCCAGCTCGCGCTCGAGCCACTCGCGCGTCCGCTCGGGCGGGAACGCGCGCAGGATGCGCGCGACCACGTTGCGCGAGCCGCCGTGGTAGTCCGCGGCGCCGACCGTGGCGTGCGTCACGTTGCAGCGCGTGCCGCCGCTCATGAGAATCTTCAAGCCCACCTTCGGGTGCGCGTTGAGCAGCGTCACGCGCGCGCCGGCTTCGGCAGCCCGGATCGCGGCCGTCAGTCCCGCGGCGCCGGCACCGACCACGATCACGCGGGACACGGAACCGCGCTCAGGCCGGGTCGCCGGTCGGCACGATGCCGGCGTTCTCGACCATCAGGATCACGGTCTTGCGCGGCGCCCGCGTGCGGTGGCGCACGGTCTTCGGAACGACGAAGCCCTGGCCGGGATCGAGCGCGACGGTGCGGTCCTCGAGGTCGATCAGCAGCTGGCCGCTCACGACGAAGAAGAACTCGTCGTCGTGGTCGTGCTGGTGCCAGTGGTACTCGCCCTGGATCGCGCCCATGCGCACGACCGAGTCGTTCACGCGGCACAGCGTCTGGTTGAACCACGGGTGCGTGACCGACGCGGTGATCGCGTTCAGGTCGATGCGTTCGAGCGGCCCGTGCAGGACGTCGAGGCGCGTGTCGTACGGATAGTCGGGCGCGGGCATGGCGCGGGTCTCCGGGCGTGCGTTCGCGGCGAAGTGTGCGTTCGCGGCGGAACCTATCACGCCCGGCGCACCGGGCCGTGCTCAGTGCGCCGCGGGCTCTGGCTGGCGTACGCGCGGCCGGTGCAGCAGCTCGATCGCGATCGCCGTGGCGGCCAGCAGGTGCTCGACGCCGAAGCGCCCGCAGCCGAGCAGCAGGCACATCATCCACGAAGCCATGAGGGGGACACTGATCTTCCACATCGCGCACCTCCTCGAACCGACCCGGGGCGGCTTGCGCATCCTGCGCGGCACGGCCCGGACGAGGGCGGACCAAGGCATCGCCCGTGCCGCGGCCCGCGCGCCGCGGGCCATGGCGCGATTTCGCACGCGGATAGCGTCGACGCAGGCCCCGCCGCCCGGGTCCGCCTCGGGCGCCGCGCCGGCCAGTCGCTGGCCGCGAGCGGGCAGGAATGCGGCGCGACAGGGCGGCGCGCACCAGGCGCGCCGCCCGCCCGCGCCGGTCAGCGCGTCACGACCAGGCGCTGCGTGACCTCACGCCCCTGCGCGCTCAACCGGGCGAAGTAGAGCCCGCTCGGCACCGAGCGCCCCGCGCCGTCGGTCCCGTCCCACGTGAGCGTGTAGCGCCCGGGCGGCCGCTCCGCGTTCTCGAGCGTTCGCACCACGCGGCCGGCGGCGTCGTACAGGCGCACGCTGACCGGCGACGCCTCGGCGATCGCGAGCCGCAGCGTTGCAGGCCCCCGCACCGGGTTGCGCGAGGCGAGCGCGAACGAGAGTTCGTGCGGGAGGTCGTCGTCCGCGGCCGTCGTTCCCACGGGAAGCAGCGTGGCGAAGCCGGACTCGTTGCCGTGCAGGTCGACCGCCGAGAGCTTGTACCAGCCGCTGCCCGCGCCGTCGTCGGTGAAGCTCGTCGCACCGGACACCTGCGCGAGCAGGTTGCCCGGGCCGGGCGTGAACGCCGGCGAGAAGCCCTTGTAGAGCCGGTAGCCCGCGAGGTCCGGCTCGAGGTTCGGCCCCCAGGCGAGCGCGGTGCCGATTCCGGAGTGGAATGTGCCCGTGAACGGCGCTGGCGTGCCGGGCGCGCGGTTGTCCACCGAGTAGCCCGAGTCGGGCGCCGACTGCCAGAACGCGCCGCCGCCGTCGATGGCCTCGACCATGAACGACGTGTAGGGGTTGGAACCCCCGAGGGAATCCGAGGACGTCGCGACCTCGAGGCTGTAGCCCGCCAGCATCTGCGCGGGCACGATCGCGACCTGCTCCCAGTAGAAAGTGGTCGTTCCATTCGAAGTGACGCGCAGCACGACGCCTTCCCCGTCGGGGGCTGGCGCGACGCCCGCCGCGGCCACGCGCGCCGCGCCGCGCGCGAGCAGGCTCGCCGCGGCACTCGCGGGAATCTGGCGGAACACGAGGTAGCTCGCGATGCCGTGCGCGGGGCTGGCGTCGAGGTAGCTGGCGCTCCAGCTCAGGCGCACGCGCCCGCCCTGGTCGTTCGGCACGTCGCGGACGCCCGCGATCGACGGCGAGGCGTCGCCCAGCTTGCCGAAGCGGTCCACGTTCTGGACGTACAGGTCCTGCCCGGTGCTCGCCTGGTTGCGCGGGTCGGTCCACGCGACGATGGCCCCGCCGCGGCCGTCGGCGACGAGGGCCATGTCGTACATGCCCGAGCTGGAGACGGTCCCGTCGGGATCCCAGCCGGCCACGACCTGGCCGGACGACGAATAGCGCAGCGCACCGGGCTGGTACCCCGGTCGTATCGCGATGATGACGCCGTCGCCTTCGTCCCTCGCCATGCTCGTGGGCGGGTCGTTCGGCAGCGGAATGCCCCCGGCGGGCCAGCCGGCCGCGGGATAGCCCGCGGGGTTGACGTGCAGCAGGTTCGTCGTGGTCGATTGCCACTCGAGCCAGGCGCCGCCGGCCCCGTCCGAGATCACCGTGTGGGCGTCGATCTGGTCCGGCGCGAAGGTCACGGGATGGCCCGCGATCGGCGTGCCCCAGGCCGCGAACCGCGTGACGCCGATCGAGTACTGGTCGGGCACGTACGCTTCGTAGAAGACCAGCGCGCCCGAGCCGCCGTCCGAACAGATCGCCGGGCGGTACTGGTCCCCGGCCGAGGAGACCACGAGCGCGTTGAAGAGCGGCTGGTTGTCCGGGCTGCGGACCTGGCCATGGACGTGGCTCGGGCCGCTCGCATTGTCCTCGTAGACCAGCATCAGGTTCCCGGCCGGATCCGAAGTCGCCGCCGGCAGGTCCTGGACCTTCGCCTGCGTGTCGAGGGGCGTCCCCGTTCCCGCGCCCCAGCCTGCGACGACCACGCCCGCTCCCGTCAGGTGGGTGGCGTAGATGTTGTAGTCGGCCAGCGGCGAGTTGTAGGTCGAGCACCACGCGGCGTACACGCCGCCCGTGGCGTCGATCGCCAGCGTCGGGTACTCGTCCCTCGCCGCCGCGGCGGAGACGTCGAGGGTCGCGCCCGCACGCAGGCCGCTCGCCGGCCAGCCCGCGGCGCGCGAGCCGGACGCGTTCAGGTGCGCCATGTAGATGTCGGCGTCGCCATTGCGCTGGTCGCACCATGCCGCGAAGAACCCGCCGGCACCGTCGGGGATCCCGACCGGCCCGTACTGTGCCCCCGCGCCCGCCCCGAGTGCGACGCCGTTGGCGGGCCACGCGGGATCCACGGCCCCCGTTGCGAGGACGTGCGTGCCGTAGACCTGGAACGTGCCGGTGCGGTTGTCCAACCACAGGACGAACGTGCCGCCGTTCGCGTCGGGAATCATGCCGTCGAGCAACTGGTCCCCGGGGGCCGTGCAGACGGGGACGTTGACGCGCGGGTCGGTGGGCCAGGCGGCGTGGGCGGCGGTCGCCGCCTGCGTCACCGCGGCCGCGGCGACCGTGAGAGCGAGTGCGAAGCGCATGTGGGGCTCCTTGGGGCGGGAGTTGGATTCGAGAGGGAGGTTCGGGTGCGGGCGGGCGGCACGCGGCGAGCGCGCGCCGCCCGCCACTCCGCTCAACGCAGCACGGCCATCGAGCGCGCGCGCGATTCGCCCGCCGACTCGAGCCGGACGAAGTAGAGCCCGGGTCGCACGGCGTTCCCCGCGTCGTCGCGCAGGTCCCACGCGAGCGAGTGCTCGCCCGCTTCACCCGTGCCGTCGGCGAGTGTGCGCACGACGCGGCCCGACAGGTCGTGCACCGCGAGCCGCACGCGGCCGGAACGCGGCAGCGCGAACCGCATGACGCTGGAGCCGCGTGCGGGGTTCGGTGACGGCGCCGCCAGCGCGAGCGCGGCGGCGGTCGCGCCGTCGCCCACGTCGAGCGTCCCGGACGGCGAGAGCAGCGCGACCGGCGACTCGTTGCCGTGCACGTCGACCGCGGTCAGCTTGTAGAACGCGGGCGCACCGGCGGCGTCGGCGTAGCCGGTGTCGGCGAGCGCGGCGACCAGTGACTGCGGGCCCGGCGCGAAGTCGGCGCTCGCCCCGCGGTAGAGCCGGTAGCCGGCGAGGTCCGCCTCCGCGTTCGGGTCCCAGTGCAGCCGGGTCGTGCCGGCGGCGTACGCGCCCGTGAGCGGCGCCGGCGCGGCGGGCGCCAGGTCGTCGACCGAGTAGCCGCTCATCGCCGCCGAGAGCCAGTACCGGGTACGGGCGTCGTCGCGCGCGACGACCATGAACGACGTGAGCGGGTTCGAGCCCGGCAGCGAATCGCCGGTCGTCGGCGCGACGAAGCTGTAGCCCGTCACGTAGTGCAGCGCCGGGACGCTCGCGAGCAGCTCCCAGTAGGTCGTCGCGCCCCCCGTCACGATCGCGAGCAGGTCCCCCGGAGCGTTCACGCCGGAGAGATCGGCGATCACCCGGGCGCCGGCGGCCCGCCGTGCGGCCGCGAGCGACGAGGGCACCGAACGCAGCACGTCGTAGGCGGTCACGGCCGACGACGACTCCACGTCGAGCCAGCTCGCGGTCCACGACAGCTTCACCTGGCCGCCCTGGTCGTTGGGCACGTCCGCCACCGCGACCAGGCCGGGCTCGGGCGAGCCGAGCTGGCCGAAGCGCGCCACGCGCTGCGCGTAGACGTCGGTCGCGACTCCGGGGCGCGCGTCCCACCAAGCCAGGACCACGCCGCCCGCGCCATCCGCGGCCATCTGCGGGTAGTACTGCGCGTTCGCGGCCGTCGAGACGGCGCGGCCATCCGGCGGCCATGTCGGATCATTGGCGCCGTTCGCCAGCACGTGCTGGGCGTAGATCTCGTAGCCGCTGCGGTTGTCCTGCCACGCGATCACGGCCCCGCCCGCGCCGTCGGCGGCGAGCACCGGGTAGCCCTGGTCGAAGATCGCCGTGCACACCGCGCGGCCGTCGATGGGCCACGCCGGGTCGGCGATGCCGGAGGCGAGGACGTGCTGGGCGTAGATGTCGCCCGTGCCGGCCGAACGATGGTCCTCCCACGTGACGATGGCGCCGCCGGCGTCGTCGCCCACGATCTGCGCGTACTGCTGGTTGTCCGTCGCGAGGCACACGGCGCGCCCGTCCACCGGCCAGCCCGTGTCCACCGTGCCGTTCGCCAGCACGTGCTGCGCGTACAGGTCGGTGCCCGCGCCGTTGCGCGCATCCCGCCAGGCGACGATCGCGCCGCCCGCGCCGTCTCCCGTCACGATCGGGGTGTCCTGCTGGCCGGTCGCGGTGCAGAGCGCGCGACCGTCGGTCGGCCACGCGGGATCGACACCCGTGCCGGCGAGCACGCGCTGCGCGTAGACGTCCCACGTCGCGCCGCGCGTGTCGCGCCAGGTGATGACGGCGACGCCCGGGGCGACGAGCGCGATGTCCGGGAACGACTGCAGGCCCGGCTGGACGCTCACGGGCAGCCCGGTGGCCGGCCAGGCCGGATCGGGAGCGCCCGAGGCGAGCACGTGGGCCGCCCAGACGTCGTTGCCGGTCGACACGCCGCCTCCGTGCCAGGCGACGAACACGCCGCCGGCGCCGTCGATCACCACGCGGGGCGAATACTGCCCCAGCGTGGACGTCGCGGCCGGCCTGCCCTGCGCAGGCCACGCCGGATCGAGCGTGCCGTTCGCGAGCGCGTGCTGCACGTAGACGTCGCTCGTGGTCCCGGAGCGGGTGTCCTGCCACACCACGAACAGGCCGCCACTCCCGTCGCGGGCGAGGTCCGGGTAGTACTGCGTGCCGGTGGCCGTGCACACGGCGAGCCCGGTCGCGGGCCACGCCGGATCGACGCCGCCCGAAGCCAGCACGTGCTGGGCGTAGATGTCCGTCGCCGAACCGGCACGGTCGTCGACCCACACGACGTAGGTTCCGCCCCTCCCATCGGAGGTCACGCGGATGCTGGTCTGCGATCCGGTCGCGGTGCAGACCGGCAGGTTCGTGTACGGGTTGTGCGGCCAGTCGGCGCGCGCGGGCAGCGGCGCGGCCAGCGCGGCGAGTGCGGCCGCAAGGACGGCGTGCCGGATCGCGGTCCGGCGGCCTGCGGGATGGAGTCGCATGACCTTCCTCTTTCGGTTCGGGTGACTGTGGCTGCGTGCAGCGCACATTGCCCCGAACCGAAAGTCCCGCACCGTGCCGCCCGTCCGGAAAGCCTCACCGACCGTCCGGAGCGCGCCACCGGCCGACGTCGATCACGCGCGCACGCGGCGCGCGCGACGCGGCGGGCCGGTCCGCCCCCCGGCGGACCGGCATCCGCACGCGTGCGGCCCGGTCAGGGCCCGAGCACGACAGGGCGCGTCGCGGCGAAGCCGTCCGTGCGCGCGCGCGCCAGGTAGATCCCCGGGGCCACCGGCACGCCGCGATCGTCGCGCCCGTCCCACGTCACGCGGTGCTCGCCGGCCGGGCGCAGGCCGTCGACCAGCGTGCGGACGCGTCGGCCGGCGGCGTCGAACAACT
>CAZIXL010000123.1:0-7563 GCA_964542885.1 uncultured bacterium | reverse complement strand
CGGGGGCGGGTCCGTGCGCGGGGTGCGCACATTGAAGCACGCGGTTTCGCGGCGCCAGCAAATGGCGCCACGCCCGCGAACGCGGGCGACGACGCGAATTTCGAGTGTCGAGGGCGTGACACGGGAAGGCGCGCCGCCTGCGCGCGCCTGCGCGCAGCGCACGGCGCACGTCGCAGGCTCGCCCGACACGCACGCGCGAACGCGTCAAGCAAGGTCTCTGCAAAGCGCATCCGTCGCGACGTCCACGCGATGCCGATCTCGCTTCGCGTGACAGGCGGGTCGGCGCGCCACGCACTCTTGGAGCCGCGTCGTGCGCGGGGGCCCGGCAATTCGCACACCCTCGCCATCCCGCCTCCCTCCCGGCCCCGCCTGCGCCCTCTGCTACCATGCGCCGCGCGTCGCACGCCGCCTCCACCGGAGCCGCCACCGCCCATGTCCTTCGCCGTCGAGACGTTCGATCTCACCCGCACGTTCGGAGCGCAGGTGGCCGTGGACCGGCTCGGCCTGCAGGTGCCCGAAGGATCGTTCTACGGGTTCCTCGGGCCCAACGGCGCGGGCAAGTCGACGACGATCAACATCCTCACCGGGCTGCTCGCGCCCACGTCGGGCCGCGCGACCGTGCTGGGCTTCGACGTCGCGGCGCAGGACCTGGAGGTGAAGCGCCGCATCGGCGTCGTGCCCGACGGGCTGCACCTGTTCGAGCGACTGCAGGGCGAGGAGCACCTGCGCTTCGTGGGCGAGATCCACGGCCTCGCGCCCGCCGTGGCCCGCCGGCGCGCCGGCGAGCTGCTCGAGGCCATGGATCTCACCGCCTCGGCGCGCAAGCCCGTTTCGGGGTACTCGCACGGCATGCGCAAGAAGCTCGCGCTCTCGTGCGCGCTCATCCACGAGCCGCGCGTGCTGTTCCTGGACGAACCGTTCGAGGGCGTCGACGCCGTGGCCACGAGCGAGCTGCGCGAGCTGCTGCAACGGCTCGTCTCGCACCGGCGCGTGACGGTGTTCCTCACCTCGCACGTGCTCGAGGTGGTCGAGCGACTTTGCACGCACGTGGGCATCATCGCCAGGGGCACGCTGGTCGCGAACGGCTCGCTCGCCGAGCTGCGGCGTGGCACCGACGGCCGCACGCGCACGCTCGAGGAGCTGTTCCTCGAAAAGGTCGGCGCGCAGCGCGGCGACGTCGCCGCCGGTCTCGACTGGCTCACGGGCGAGCGCGCCGACGACGACCCGGCGACCAGCCGCGAAGGCGCATGAAGACGCTGCGGCTCCTGCTGTGGCTGCGCTGGACGCTGTTCCTGCGCACCAACACCGGCTCGAACCGGATCATGTCCATGGCGCTGCCGCTGCTCATGGCGCTCGTGTTCGCGCCGTTCTACATCGGCGGCGCGATCGCCGCGTGGGCCGGCGTGCGCGCGACGGGCGCGCCGGCGGTGATCGTGGCGCTGGGGCTCTGCCAGCTCGCGTGGATCTACTTCGGGCTGCTCTTCGGCGCCATGGGGCGCTCGTTCGACCTCGACCGGCTGCTGCGCTACCCGTTGCGCCCGGCCGAGGTCTACACGACGAACCTGCTCGCCTCGTGCCTCGAGCCCGTGTGCCTCATGACGCGGCCCACCGTGGTCCTGCTCGCCGTCGGCGCGTTCCAGCGTTCGGGCCCGCTCGCCGGCCTCGCCACGCTGCTGGCCGGCGTGCTGGTGACGCTGGTCACGAGCGCGCTGCTGCAGCTGCTGCTCGCCGTGCTCGACGAACTGCTGCGCCGCGAGTGGGTGCGCTACGTGGCCATCACGCTCTTCTCGTTCACGTTCATCGGGCTGCAGTTCGCGCTGCGCGGCATCTCGCGCGACATGCTCGCGCGCCTCACCGCCACGAACGCCTCGCCCGAGGCGCTGCTCGGCTTCGGCGCCGCGATCCTCGGCAAGGTGCCGACGGTCGGCTGGCCCGCGGCGCTGGCCACCGGCGCGCTCGACCACTCGCCCCTCGCGGCGCTGGCGGGCCTCGCGGGCACCGCCCTCCTGTTCGCGCTGCTGCTCGCGCCCGGCGCCGCGCTCATGCGCCACACCGCGCGCGCCGGCGAGTCCACCGGCTCGGGCCCGGTCGCGCGCGCCTCGGGCCACGGCAGCTTCGCGCTCGCGCCTCCCGGCGTGCCGCACGGCCTGGCGCTGCTGCTCACGCGCGAGGTGCGCTACACGTTCATGAGCCCGCAGCGGCTGGTCGCGCTGTTCCTCACGCCGCTCGTGCTGGTCGTGTTCGCGCTGCAGGGCGGCCAGGCGCGTTTCATGCAGCCCGCGTTCGTGATCCTGCTGCTCGGCTCGTCGGTGTCGAACGCCGCCATCACGCAGTTCAGCTACGACGGGCCCGGCGTGCGGCAGCTGTTCCTGCTGCCCTGCACGCCGCGCGACGTGCTGCTCGCCAAGAACCTCGAGTTCCTTGGGCGCGTCGCGATCCAACTCGTGCTCGTCTACGTGCCGCTCACGCTGCTCGCGAAGGCGGACTGGACCTCGCTCGGCTGGACGGTCGGCGTGGGCGCGCTCGCCGTGCTGTTCGCGGCCGCCGCGCTCGGCACGTGGGTGTCGATCCGCTGGCCCGCGCGCGCGCGACGGCGCGGGATCAGCACGCGTGGCGACGCCGGGGCCGGCGGTTTCGCGATGCTGATCGGCACCGTCGCCGCCGCCGCGCTCGTGGGCGCCACGATCTGGGCCGCGCGCGCGAACGCAGGGCCGCGCTGGGCGGGCCTCGCCGGGCTCGGCGTGGCCGCGGTCTTCCTGGCCGCCGGGAGCGCCCTGTGGTGGATCTCGCTCGGCCGCAATGCGAGCGAGCTGCTCGAAAGACGAGAGAAGCTGATCGAGACGATCGCGAAGATCGAAGAGGTGTAGCCGGTCCGGTTGAGCCCGACCCCCTCCCACCGCTACATTCCTCCGCCCGCCGCGCGCCCCACCCACCGGAGATCCCCCCGCATGACCACGCCCTCCCGCAACTCGCTCGCCGTCGTCGGCGCCGGCCCCGTCGGGCTCGAGGTCGCCGCCGCCGCGCTCGAGCGCGGCTTCGACGTCCACCTCTTCGAGCGCGGCGAGGTGGGCGCGCACCCGCTGGCGTGGGGGCACGTGCGCATGTTCACGCCCTGGAGCGCGAACGTCGGTCCCGCGAGCGCGCGGCTGCTGGCGCGGCACGGCCGGCAGGCGCCGCCGGCCGACGAGCGACCCACCGGCGCCGAGCTGGTGGAGCTCGTGCTCGCGCCGCTCGCCGCGACGCCGGAGTTGAAGGGCCGGGTGCACGAGCGCGCGCAGGTCGTGCACGTCGCGCGCCGCGCCACGCTCAAGGGCGAGAAGGCTGGTGACCCGGCGCGTGCGGAACAGCCGTTCCGGCTGCTCGTGCGCGACGCGGGCGGGCGCGAAAACGTCCTGCACGCGTTCGCGCTGATCGACGCCTCGGGCACCTACGCGAGCCCCAACTGGGCGGGCAGCGGCGGCATCCCCGCGCGCGGCGAGCTGTACCTGGCGCCGCAGATGAGCTACCGCGTCGACGACGTGCGCGGCCTGCGCCGGCCGCGGCACGCCGGCAAGCGCACGCTCGTGAGCGGCGCCGGCGCGGGCGCGGCGCCCACCGTGTGCGAGCTGGCGCAGCTCGCCGCCGAGGAGCCCGGCACGACCGTGACCTGGGTCACGCGCGGCACCGGCGCGCCCGCCGCCGAGCTCGCGAACGACCCGCTGCCCGCGCGCGCGGAACTCTTCGCCGAGGCACGCGCGCTGCGCGAGGGCGGCCATGTCGCGGTCACGTGGGTGGGCGGCGCCGAGGTCGAGGGCTTCGAATACAACTCGGCGACGCATCGCTACCGCGTCGCACTGGACCAGGGCGGCCAGGCACGACTCGAGGAAGCCGACCAGGTGATCGTCAACGCCGGCTTCGGGCCCGACCATTCGCTGCTGCGCGAGCTGCAGGTGCACGAGTGCTGGGCGACGCGCGCGCCGATGGCGCTCGCCGACGCGCGGCGCGAAGGTCGCGAGGATCCCGCCGACGTGGCGACGCTCACGAATCCCGAGCCCGGCTTCTTCGTGCTCGGTGCCAAGTCGTACGGGCGCCGCGCCGACTTCCTGCTCGCGACCGGCTGGAAGCAGGCCGCCGCGGCGCTCGACGCGCTCGCCGCGAGCCTCGCCGCGAACGCGCGCTGAGATACCGCGAGGCGCTCCGCGATCGCGCCGCGGGGTCGCGATCGCGTTCTCCCGCGCAGCGTGCGCGGCACTTCGTACTTGCGCTCGAACGCACGGTCTGTTGTCCTGCCCGCAGCGCTGCTTCGAGCGCCCCCTCGGACACGCAAGCGCAGTCACTCTCGCACCGTTCCACCACCGGCATGGATGTCGGAACAGACCGGGTACGAGGAGTCGACGTGTCCACGAGTACCCCCGGCCGCAGGCGGCCGACCCGCGCGGAAGTCACGGAAGCCCGCGAAGTCCCGAACGATCGCCGCAGGCGGATCGCGAGGATCCCCGCATTCGTGGCGGACCTTCGACGCCTCGCGCCCCCGGGATCGAAGGGCGTCCGCGCCCGCGCCGTGCTCGAGCGCCTCCTCGCCCGTCCCGAAGCCGAGCGCATGGCCGCGCTGCCCGCGGCCTTCGGTGACTTCGCCCGCGCGTGCGCCGGGGCGTCGGGCGACCCCGAGGCCGTGCTCGACGACCTGCGCCTGTTCGTGCGCGAGCACCATCCCGAGCTGCTCGCCGAGCGCGCCTTCGCGGTCCAGGTCGAAGGTCCGGGCCGGCGCGCGGCGCTGATGGCGTGGCTGCTGCGCGAGAACGCGGAACAGCTCGAGTCCTCGCGCCTCGAGCTGGCCCGGCGCGGCAACGAAGTCGCGCGGCTGCGCGCCGACGTGCAGCGCCTCGAGCGGGAGCGCGACGCGCTCGAGACGGCCGTGCGGACGGGCCGCACCCTGGCCGACCGCGGCCTGGGCGCGCTCGGCCTGGTCCACGACATCCACAACCTGCTGCAGGCGATCGTCGGCCATTCGTCGATCGCACTCGAACGGCTGGCTCCCGGCGCCGAGGGCCGCGAGGCGTTCGAGCGCTTCGTGGCGATCGGCGAGCGCGCCGCCGAACTGTCGCGCGGGCTCGCGCGCTGGGACCAGGCCGAGCCGGGCGCCGCGCGGCGGTTGGACGTGAACGCGGCGGTCGGTGACATGCTGGAGCTGGCGTCGGCATCCGCGCCCGCGAACGTCCGAACCACCGTCGCGCTGGCGCCGAGCCTGCCGCGCGTGCTCGCCCACCCGAACGACGTCCGCCGCATCGTGCTCAACCTGCTCTTCAACGCGTGGCAGGCCCTGGCGTCGCGCGGGGGCACGGTGCGGGTCTCGACCGGACTCGATGCCGGCGGACCCGTCGCCCGCGTCCACGTCGAAGTCGCCGACGACGGGCCCGGCTTCGATCCCGCGGCGCTCGAGCGGCTCTGCGAGCCGTTCTGCACCACGCGCGAGCACGGCAGCGGGCTCGGCCTGCCCACCGTGCGGCGCCTCCTCGAGCGCGACGGCGGCGGACTCGAGGTCACGAGCCGGCCCGGCGAAGGTGCGCGACTCCGCGCGTGGCTGCCGGTGGCGGAGGAGCGCGGCGGGGCGTAGCCGGCGCGCCGGGCCGGGGCGGCCCGAGCACCCGGGCACGCCCCGCGACTTTGCGCGTGCATCGGTCCGGGGGCCGACCTACGCTGCCCCTGGCCGGGCGGAACGCGTCCGAACATCGCGGCCCGCGAGCCGTCGGTGTCCGGCGCGCGAAAGGAGTCCGTCGTGCGACGCCCGCTCGCGACCGCCGTTCGCGCAGTGCTCGCCCCCACGCTCTGCCTGTCGCTCCTTCCCGCGCTCGCGACTGCGCCCCGTGCGGCGCTCGCGCCCTCCCCGACGCCGCCGTTCGTCGTCCGCGCGCAGAACGAGTTCACGATCCGGCTGTACCACCAGCTCGCGGGCGACCCGCGCGCGAACGTGGTCGTGTCCCCGTTCTCGGTCTACGCGTCACTCGCGATCGTCGCCGAGGGCGCCCGCGGACGAACGGCGCGCGATCTGGGCGAGCTGCTCGCGCTGCCGGCTTCGCTGCGGCGCCAGGATGCCGAGCGGCCCTGGGATCTCGCGCCGCTGCGCGCCGCGCTCGCGACGCAGGCCCGATCGCTCGAGGCCGCCAGCCGCGCGTCCTCGCCGCGCGAGATCGCGGAGTTCGACTCCCTGCGCGCGGCGTTCGCCGCCTCCGATGCGCGCGCGCTCGCCTTGCGCGGGGCCGGCGACTGGGAGGCCGCCATGGCCGTGCAGGAGACCACGGCGAAGCTCGCGGCCCAGGTCAACGAACGAGCGAGGCACGTGCATTCGGGCTCGCTCCGCGTCTGCAACGCGGTATGGTCCGATGCGCACTGCACGCCCCCGGCCGGCTTCGCGAGCGCCGTCACGGCGGCGTACGGGCCGGTCCTGAAGCAGGCCGACTTCGCGGGCGCGCCCGAAGGCGCGCGACGCGAGATCAACGCCTGGGTTTCGTCGCGAACGCTCGGCCGTGTCCCCGAGCTGCTCGGCCCGGGAGACGTCGACGCCCTCACGACGCTCGTGGTCACGAACGCGGTGGCCTTTCAGGGCGAGTGGACGCACGAGTTCGCCCCCCGGCGCACCCGCGAGCAGCCATTCCATCTCGCCGGCGGCGACTCCGTGCCCGTCCCGCTCATGTCGCAGGAAGCGCCGCTTCGCTACGGCGCGTTTCGTGCCGACGGCCGCCTCTTCGCGACTCCGGCCACCTACGACTGGCGCCAAGCCCGCGACGAATCCCGGTTCTACCCCGGCCCCGACGGCTTCCAACTCGTCGAGCTGCCCTACAAGGACTCGGACCTGGCGTTGCTCGTGCTGCTGCCGGGATCCTCGTCCGGCCTCCCGCGACTCGAGGCGCTGCTCACGCCGGCGCTGCTCGAGCGCTGGATCACCGAGGCCAGCCTCCGCCGCACGGACGTCGAGCTGCCGAAGTTCCGGCTGGACTACGGCGGCAACATCACCGGAGCGCTCGCTGCCCTCGGCCTCGCGCGCGCCTGCGACCCGCTGCGCGCCGAGCTGGCCGGGCTCGTCGAGTGTCCCGGCGCGGCCGGGCGGCAATCGATCGGCGGCGTGGTCCACCGTGCGGCCATCGAGGTGGACGAGCGGGGCACCGTGGCCGTCGCGGCCACCGCGATCAGCGTTCGCCAGGGTACGGTGGGTGGCGCGGATCGCCTGCCATTCGTCCCGAGGTTCCGCGCCGATCGCCCGTTCCTCGTCGTGATCCGCGACCGCGCCTCGGGCACCCTGCTGTTCATCGGCCGCTGCGCCCGACCCTGAGAACCGCCCGACGGCACGGCGTGCCCGCACGTTCGATTCGCGCCCATCCGCCGGTGGCGGGGCCCGCCTCCCGGGCGTAGCCTGCCGCGCATGTCCATCACCTCCGCGGCCCTCGACGAGCTGCGCGCGCTGCTCGGCGACGACGGCGTGCTGGCCAGCGACGCCGCGCTGTTCACCTACGAGGCCGACGGCCTCACGATCGACCGGGCCCGCCCCGAGGTCGTGGCGCTGCCGCGCTCGACCGACGAGGTGTGCGC
>CAZIXL010000122.1:0-7583 GCA_964542885.1 uncultured bacterium | reverse complement strand
GTCGCGCAGCGGCGCCGGGAACCCGTCGGGGTACGTGGGGAACGGGCGGTCGAGCACGAGGCCCATCATCTCCCAGTGCCCCGTCGTGCTGTCCTTGCCGGAGGAGCGCTCGGCGAGCCGGGCGCGCGCGCCGCGCGCGTCGGCCAGCGGGCGCACGCCGGGCAGGGCGAGGAGCCGCCCGAGGCCGAGCGATTCGAGCACGGGCAGTTCGAGGCCGCCCGCGTGCTCGGCGACGTGCCGCAACGTGTGGGCACCGCGGTCGCCGTAGCGATCCGCGTCGGGCAGTTCGCCGATGCCCACACCGTCGAGCACCACCAGGAAGAGTCGCACGTCAGGCCGTCCTTTCGGCGATCGCGTGGTCGCGCCGGCGCACGTAGCCGTCGGCGGCCTCGGTCCAGTCGGGCCGCTCGCCCACGAGCGTCGTCAGGTGCACGACGCGGCCGCCGCGCCGGTAGAGCCGGGCGACGCGCTTGCCGATCGTGCACATCACCTCGTAGGGAAGCGTCTCGCTCCAGGCCGCGACCTCCTCGACCGTGAGCGTGGCCCCATCCTGCTCGCCGAACAGGACGACCTCCTCGCCCACGCCCACCGACGGCAGGTCCGTGAGGTCGACCATCGTCAGGTCCATGGTCACTCGCCCGACGATCGGCACGCGCCGGCCGCGCACGAGCATCTCGCCGCGGTTGGACATCAGCCACGAGTAGCCGTGGCCGTAGCCGACCGGCACGACGCCGATGCGGCTCGGCCGCCGGGTCACGAACGTGCGCGCGTAGCTCACCGAGGCGCCCGCGGGCAGCTCGCGCACCTGTACGAGCCGGCTGCGGAGCGACATCACCGGCGCGAGCGGGAGCCGCGCCGCGTCGCGCGGCGGGTGCACGCCGTAGGCGATCAGCCCCACGCGCACGAGGTCGAAGCGCGCCTCGGGCAGGTTGACGACGGCCGCGCTGTTCGCCGCATGCGCGCGCGGCGGCGCGAGCCCGCGCTCGCCGAGCCGCCCGACGAGCGCGCGGTAGCGCTCCATCTGGCCGCGCGCGAACGAGAGGTCCTCGGCGTCGGCGTCGGGAAAGTGCGTGTAGACGCTGGCCAGGCGCAGCCCGGGCAGGCCCGCCACGCGCTCGAGGAACGCCTCGGCGTGCTCCTCGCGGACGCCGATGCGTCCCATGCCCGTGTCCACCTCGACGTGGAAACGCACCGCGCGCTGCGCACGCCGCGCGGCCTCCGAGAGCGCCCGGGCGAAGGCGTCGTCCACGACGGTGGGATCCACCCCGTGCGCGACGGCTTCGTCGATCTCGGCCTCGAGCAGCGGCGAGAGCGCCACGATCGGAAGCGTGCAGCCCGCCAGGCGCAGCTGCAGGCCCTCGTGCAGGGTGGCGACGCCGAACTGGGCCACCCCCTCACGCTCCGCGGCGGCGGCCATCTCGCGGGCGCCGTGGCCGTACGCATCGGCCTTGGCCACGAGCAGGACCTCGCACGCGCCCCCCAGCCCTTCGCGGATCGCGCGCAGGTTGGCCGCGAAACGGTCGAGGTCGACTTCGACCCATGTGGAAACGGGCATCGGCAAAGGGGGTCTCCGGTTCGCGCCAGCCGACGTCCAGCAGCGGCGCCGAGCCGGGCAAGATAGCGAGCGCCGGGCATGGCGCGCAATACCGGCGAGCCGTGACAGCACCCCGGGCGTGTGTCAAAGTGTCGGCGCACCCGCCGTTTCCGGGGTGCGGGTATGCCATGACCATCCTCCCACCCGATCCCGTGTCCGAACCTGCCTCGGGCGAGCCTTCGCGCGCCCGGGTTCCGGAGCTCGTGGCGCTCGGGGCGGCCCTGCCCCAGCTGCTCGACGCGATCAGTGACGCGGTGGTGGTCGTGGACCCGAACGGCCGCGTGGTCGCCGCCAACCGCCGCTTCACCGAGACGTTCGGCGCCGCCGGCCGCGAAATGGCCGGGCTCCAGTGCCCCATGTCGGGCCACTGCTCCTCGAACGGCCCCACGCCGCGCCATCGCTGCATGGCGTGCGAGATCACCGAATCGCGCCAGCCCCGGCGTACGCTCCAGGTGATTCCCGACGCCTCGGGCCAGCAGCGCCGCTGGGAAGCCACGATGAATCCCATGGTGGGCCCGGACGGGTCGGTCGTGAGCATCGTCGAGGTGTGGCGCGACGTGACCGAGCGCACGCAGCTCGAGGCGCAGCTCTCGCACAGCGAACGACTGGCGTCGCTCGGCATGCTGGCGGCCGGGGTCGCGCACGAGATCAACAACCCGCTGGCGTCGGTGCTCGCGGGAGTCGAGAGCCTGCAGCGCTGGCTCTCCCGGGTGGAACTGGCCCCGGAGGAGCGCGCGGACGCGAACGAAGTTCTCGGCCTGCTCGAGCAGGGTGCGCGCCGCTGCCGCGAGACCACCGACAAGCTGCTGCTGCTCGGGCAGCCGTACGCCAGCCGCCCCGTCTGGGTGGACCTCAACCACGCCGTGCGCGACACGCTGGCGCTGCTGAGCTTCGCCACGCGGCGCCAGCACATCGAGGTCACGACCGACCTCGATCGCGAACTGCCCCAGGTGTGGGGCCGCGAGTCCGCGCTGCGCGGCGTGCTGATGAACCTCTGCCTCAACGCCGTGCAGGCGATGTCCAGCGGCGGCCGCCTGCAGGTGGCCACCTGGCGCATCGGCGACGACCGCGCGGGCCTGCGCGTCGAGGACGACGGCCCGGGCATCATGCCCGAGCACCTGCACCGCATCTGGGATCCCTTCTTCACGACCAAGCCCGTGGGCCAGGGCACCGGGCTCGGGTTGTCGATCACGCAGCGCATCGTCGCCCGGCACGGCGGCGTCGTGCGGGTCGAGAGCACGCCGGGGAGCGGCGCCCGCTTCCTGATCGAACTGCCCCTGCAGGGCAGCGGAGGAGAAAGTGTCTGAGCGTTCGCTCCTGCTCGTCGACGACGAGGCCTCGTTCCGCACGCTGATCGGTCGCGAGCTCGGCCGCGCCGGCTACACGATCGAAGGGGCTGGAAACCTCGAGGAGGCGCGCCGGGTGCTCGCGCGGCGCAGCTTCGACCTGGTCCTGCTCGACGTCCGCATGCCCGACGGCTCCGGCCTCGAACTGCTGCCCGAGATCAAGGAGCAGTGGCCCGCCACCGAGGTGCTCATGCTGACCGCGTACGGCACCGTCGAAGAGGCGATCCAGGCGATGAAGCTCGGCGCGTACGACTTCCTCACCAAGCCCTGCAAGCTGAGCGAGCTCGAAGCCGTGCTCGACAAGGCGTGCGAGAAGCAGCAGCTGATGCGCAGCAACACCGCGCTCACGCGCGAGGTCGAGCGCCTGCAGCCGCCCGAGGGCATCATCGGCTCGACGAACGACATGCGCGAGCTGTTCGACCTCATCACGCGCGTCGCGCGCACCGACACGACCGTGCTGATCCGCGGCGAGAGCGGCGTGGGCAAGGAGGTCGTCGCCCGCGCCGTGCACCGCCAGAGCCTGCGCGCGAACCAGCCGTTCATCGTCGTGGACTGCGCGGCGCTGCACGAGAACCTGCTCCAGAGCGAGCTCTTCGGGCACGAGAAGGGCGCGTACACCGGCGCCGCGTCCCTCAAGCACGGTCTGTTCGAGGTCGCCAACCACGGCACCCTGTTCCTCGACGAGATCGCCGAGCTCACGCCGGGCCTGCAGGTGCGCCTGCTGCGCGTGCTGCAGAACCACACGTTCCGGCGCCTGGGCGGCAACACCGACATCACCGTGGACGTGCGCGTCATCGCGGCGACCAACCGCTCGCTCGAGCAGATGATCAAGGATGGCACGTTCCGCGAGGACCTGTTCTTCCGGCTGAGCGTCGTGCCGCTGCACATCCCGCCGCTGCGCCAGCGCCGCGACGACGTCGAGGCGCTGGTCCAGCACTTCTGCCAGACCTCCCAGGTCGCCCCCCGCCGCGCCACGCGCGTCTCCCCCGAGGCGCTCGAGGTGCTCAAGGGCTACTCGTGGCCGGGCAACGTCCGCGAGCTCGAGAACGTCATCGAGCGCGCCCTGATCCTGTGCGACGACGGCGTCATCCGCCCCGAGCACCTGCCCATGGGCGTCCGCATGGCGCCCGCGTTCGAGCCCGAGCCCGGCGCGGGCGAGTGGCCGACGCTCGAGGAACTCGAGATGCGCTACATCCGCCGCGTGCTCGACCACTGCAAGGGCCACCGCCAGAACGCGGCCCGCATGCTCGGCATCAGCGAGCGGAACCTGTACCGCAAGCTCAAGGAACTCGAGCAGCCCGCGGTCCAGCCAAACGCCACAGAGCCCTGACAAGGCGACAGTTACGGGTGTCAGTCTGGCAGCGGAAAACGCGTTCCATCCCACACTGAACGCGCGACAGCCCGCACCCCCGCAGCGGCATTTCTAGGCAGGAATGCGGCTTCCGACAGCGCCCCGCCGGCGGCCCACGTCTTGCTGAATGGCGTTCGCGAGCGGCAACCGAACCCTGCGAGCTGGGGCGGCCCCGATCGGCTCAGGCCGGTCAAGCGGGTCGCGGCGGTTGCCGCAGAAGACGATCCGGAGCCCTGCGGGACTCCGTTATTCGGCGCGGCGCTCACGTGCACGCGCGGAAGCTGACGCCCCAACCGTCTCTTCCGAGCGGGGAGGATGGACCGTGACGCCGCGCCTTTCTTATGCCCGAAAGGGCGCTGGAGCCGGAAGGACCTGACGATGGCGGACCGCGAGTCGTCCCCCCACGCATCCGACCGGGCGCGGCGGCGGCGGCGCGCGGCGGAGCAGCGGGCCCACGGCGCTCGCGTCCTGGTGTGCGAGTGCCGCGAGGACGGCGCCACCCCCTTCCACGCCACCGTGAAGGCGTTCGGCTTCGAGGTGCACGGGTGCGCGTCCCTCGACGACGCGCTGCGCGAGGTCTCGCGCGACCCGTTCGACGCCGTGATCGCCGTGCTCCCGCGCGTCGGCGACGCCGAGGCCAGCCTGTTGACGCTGCTCCGCCGGAACATGGGTTCGACGTCGCTCGTGGTCGTCACCGACGACGGCTCGCTCGAGGCGCGCGTGCGCTGCCAGCCGTCGCGGCCGTACTTCTTCGCGGTGCCCCCGATCCCCGAACCCGAGCTGCGGGCGATCCTCGCCGGGGCGGTCGAGGCGTCGCAGCGGCACTGAGGCGCGCCGAGCGTGCGCCGTCCGTCCAGGTCCGCTATGGTCCCCGGCCATGACCGACCGCGAGCGCGAGGCATTCGACAAGCTGCTGGGGGTCTGCCGCCGCCTGCGCGGGCCGGACGGCTGTCCCTGGGACCGCGAGCAGACGCTCGAGACGATGACCCCCTACCTCACCGAGGAGGCCGTCGAGGCCGTCGACGCGATCGCCTCCGGCGACGTCGACCATGCGGCCGAGGAACTGGGTGACCTGGGCTTCCTCGTGCTGTTCTGCCTCGAGCTGCTCGGCGAGCGCGCGGGCCCGGGCGTGGCCGAGGCGTACGAGCGCGCCGCCGAAAAGCTGATCCGCCGCCACCCGCACGTGTACGGCGAGGCCGTGGTGGCCGACGGCGAGGCGGCCTACCGGCAGTGGCAGGAGATCAAGCAGGCCGAGAAGCGCAAGGGCGAGGGGCCCGCCTCGCTGCTGGGCGAGCAGCCGAAGGGCCTGCCCGCGCTGGTCGCGGCGTACCGGCTCCAGGAGAAGGCGGCAGCCGTCGGCTTCGACTGGCCGTCCGTCTCGGGACCGTTCGGCAAGATCCGCGAGGAGACCGACGAGGTCGAGCGCGCGCTCGCGGGCGGCGATGCGACCCCCGAGGCGGCCCGCGAGCTCGGCGACCTGCTGTTCGCGGTCGTCAACCTCTCGCGCCACCTGCGCGTCGATCCCGAGCGCGAGCTGCGCGCGGCCGCGCACCGCTTCCGCGACCGCTTCCTGCACGTCGAGCGTCGCCTCGCCGAGACGGGGCGCACGCCCCGGCAGTCCACGCTCGAGGAAATGGACGCCTTCTGGGAGGAGGCCAAGCGCCTCGCCCACGGCCCGGCGGCCGGAACGCCGCCCCAGGGAGAACCGAACGCATGACGACCGACAGCAGCCCCTCGCGCGACGCCGCGCTGTTCCTGCAGCTCGTCCTGGGCCTCCAGCAGGCGGCGATGGTCGCGCTCGGCAAGCTCATGAATCCGGTCTCGGGCAAGATCGAGCGCAACCTCGAGGCCGCCCGGAACACGATCGACACCCTCGGCGCGATCGAGGCCCGCACGCGGGGCAACCTCGAACCCGACGAGCAGCGTGTACTCGCGCAGGTCCTGACCGACCTGCGGCTCAACTACGTCGACGAGCTGAAGAAGACGCCGGCCGCCGGCTGAGCCGCGGCCGCGGGCGTCAGAGCGCCTGCAGCACCGCGCACTTGAGGTAGTGCGTCTCGGGCACCGCGAGCAGTTGCGGATGGTCCGGCGCCTCGCCCGCCCACTCCAGCAGCCGCATGGGCCGGCGCGCGAGCCGCGCGGACTCCAGCAGCACCTGGCGGAACAGCGTGTCGTCGAGGTGGTGGCTGCACGAACACGTCACGAGCACGCCGTCCGCCTCGAGCAGGCTCATCGCGGCGCGGTTGATCTCGCGGTACGCGCGCGCGCCGGCCGCGAGGTGCTTGCGGCTCTTGATGAGCGCGGGCGGATCGCACACGACGAGGCCGAAGCGCTCGCCCTGCCGCTCCATCGCCCGGATCGCGTCGAACACGTCGCCGCGCTGGAAGCCGATGCGGCCCTCGAAGCCGTTGCGCTCGGCGTTGCGCGCGGCGGCGGCGAGGGCGGGCTCGCTCGAGTCGACGGCGAGCACCGAGTCGGCGCCGCCGCGAGCCGCGTGCAGCGCCCACTCGCCCTGGTAGCAGAACAGGTCCAGCACGCGCCGGCCGCGCGCGCGGCGCTCGGCTTCGCGGCGGTTCAAGCGCTGGTCGAGGAACAGCCCGGTCTTCTGCCCGTGCAGCAGGTTCGCTTCGACCGTGAAGCCTTCGACCGCGACTTCGAGCGTCTCGGGCACCTCGCCCCACCACACCTCGCGCGCGAGCGGCAGGCCTTCGAGCGTGCGCAGCGCCGAGTCCGCCGCGCGCACGACGCCCGCGGGCTCGAACACGTGCTCGATGGCCTCGCGGATCGTCTCGAGCCGCGCCTCCATGCCGAGCGTGAGCACCTGCACCGTGAGGCACTCGCCGTAGCGGTCGATCACGAGGCCCGGCAGCTGGTCGCCCTCGCCGTAGACGAGCCGCACCGCCGCCTCGCCCGGCAGCGCCTCGTCGCGAAGCGCGCGCGCGCGCTCGAGGCGCTTGACGAAGAAGCCGGCGTCCACGCGGTCGCGGCCGCGCGTGACGAGCCGCGCGGCGATCAGGCTGCGGCGATTCCACGTCGCGCGGCCGAGGAACGCGCCGCGCTCGTCCTGCACGTCCACGAGCGCCCCGTCCACGGGATCGCCCTCGATGCGCTCGATCTCGTTGCTGAACACCCACGGGTGGCCGCCGCGAATGCGGCGGTCCTGGTGGCGGCCGAGGACGATCCGACCCGAGGGCTCGGTGAGATCGTCGCGCGTCACTTCGCGCGGCTCTTCAGCATGTGGCCGATCATGCGGTACGTGAGGCGCGCGGCCAGGAAGTCGCTCGCGACCGAA
>CAZIXL010000121.1:0-7619 GCA_964542885.1 uncultured bacterium | reverse complement strand
ACGCTCCAGAACGACATCCTCAAGGAGTACATCGCGCAGAAGTGCTGGTGCTTCCCGCCCGAGCCCAGCTTGCGCATCATCGTCGACCTGATCGAGTTCGCCACGAAGCACGTGCCGCAGTGGAACACGATCTCGATCAGCGGCTACCACATCCGCGAGGCGGGCTCGACGGCGGCGCAGGAGCTGGCGTTCACGCTCGCCGACGGGTTCACGTACGTGGAGCGCTGCCTCGAGCGCGGGCTCGACGTCGACGACTTCGCGCCCCGGCTGTCGTTCTTCTGGAACAGCCACCTCGACTTCTTCGAGGAGATCGCCAAGCTGCGCGCCGCGCGCCGCATCTGGGCGCGGCACATGCGCGAGCGCTACGGCGCGAAGAAGCGCGAGTCGTGGCTGATGCGCTTCCACACCCAGACCGCCGGCTGCTCGCTGTGGGACAAGCAGCCCGAGAACAACATCGTGCGCACGGCGTACGAGGCGCTCGCGGGCGTGCTCGGCGGCACGCAGTCGCTGCACACGAACTCGATGGACGAGACGATCGCGCTGCCGAGCGACAAGGCGGTCAAGATCGCGCTGCGCACGCAGCAGATCATCGCGCACGAGATCGGCGTGACCGAGACGATCGACCCGCTCGCGGGCTCGTACTACGTCGAGTCGCTCACGAACAAGCTCGAGGAACAGGCGGAAGCCTACTTCCGCCAGATCGACGGCCTGGGCGGGGTGGTGCCCGGCATCGAGCGGGGCTTCTTCCAGCGCGAGCTGGCGGCCGCGGCCTACCAGTACCAGCGCGAGGTCGAGCGGAAGCAGCGCATCCTCGTCGGCATCAACGAGTACGTCGAGCCCGACGAGAAGCTCGAGATCCCGATCCTCTACATCGGCGAGGAGGTCGAGGAGGAGCAGAAGCGGGCGATCGCCGAGCTCAAGCGGACCCGCCACGAAGCCGCGACCTCGTCGGCGCTCCGGTCCCTCACGGCCGCGGCCGGCACGGCGCCCGGAGAGTCCAACCTCATGGAGAAGATCCTCGAGGCCGCGCGCGCCTACGCCACCGAGGGCGAGATCCGGGGCGCGATGCGCGAAGTGTTCGGCGACTACGTCGAATCGGTGGAGTTCTAGGGTGGACTCCGGGACGCTCGTCGCCATCGGTGCCGTTGCCGCGGTCGTCGTGATCGCGATGCTGATGCGCGCCGGGAAGGGGAGTGGCGAGGCGGCCCCGCCGCGGCCCGAGCCGGCCGTCGATTCGGTGATCGAGGAGACGTACGAAGACGCCGACGAAGACGAGCCCTCCGCGGACGAGGACGACGACTGGGACGCCGACGAGGTCGTGGCCGTCACCTCCGACGGCTTCGCGTTCCTGCCCGACGTGCACGCCGTGCGCCTGCTGCCGCCCCACGACGAGGGCGAGGCGTGGAAGGCCGGCGAGACCGCGCGCGCCGCGCGGGTGGATGCGGCCGTCGCCGCGAGCTGGCACGCGGGCGACTTCACGGGCGGGCGCGTCGTGCGCGGCGGCGGCGAGGAGCCGTGGCGGTTCGAGGGCCTCGGCCGCGACGGCGAGTTCATCGTGTTCTCGTTCGAGACGCAGGACGCGGCCGAGGCCGCGCTGCGCCTGTTCGAGAAGCGCGGCGTGATCCGGCTGGGCGAGGACGAGGACGGCAAGCCGATGCCGCCGTCGCCGGAACAGTTCGCCGAGGCGCGGCGCGTGTACGAAGAGACGGAGCAGGCCCTGGCGATGGACGAGCCGGAGGGGCCTTGACCCGAGGGCAGTCCGCAGCGTCCTTCACTCCCGCCGGGCCACTGCTCCAACTCCTTCCGCTTGCGGGATTCCTCCTCTGGTTCGTCGTCGGGCTTCCGTGGGGGCCGCACAACGAGGCCTACGACTGGGTCGTTCGGCTGGACACGCGTTCGCTCGCGAGTGCGGCGTTCGAGCGGCTTCCCAGCGTGCTCTCGCTCCGGCCGCTCGGCATCGGTCTCGCATGGATCACGTATCGGCTGGGGGGGCACGACACGGCTGCGACGCAGGTCCTGAATGCGGCCCTCGCGCTGCTCGCCTGGTGGTGGCTCGGGCGTGCGGTTCCGGCGCGCCGCGCGTTCGCGCTGGCGGCCCTGATCGTGGGGGGAACCGGCTTCGCCGGCTACATCTGGGTGTTCCACGTGCACGGCGTGTTCTATGGACCGCTCCTCCTCTACGTGACCTGGCTGGTCCACGTCGCCCGCGAACCCATTCGGGCCTCCACGCTGCTCCGCGTGGCGGGAGTGTCGGCGCTCGCGGCGCTCGCGCACCCCTTCGCGCTTCCGATCGCGGTCGCCTTCGGCTGCGCTGCGGTGCTGCGCGAGCGCGCATTGCGGTCGCGCGCGGGACTCGGTGCGCTCCTCGTGCTCCTCGCCTCGGCCGTGCTCCTCTACGTGGTGCTCGTTCCGGCGAACCGGCGGGGCCTGAGTGGCGGCGCCCTGTCGGGGTGGATCACGTCGGTCGCCACGACCGAGGTGAACCGCGTCGTTTCCCTCGGCATGACGGTACTCGCGACCTTGACGCTGTCCGGCCTGGCGCGCGGCGGGCGACGCTGGCTGGTCGCGGCGGCGGGGCTGCTCGTGGCAGCGTTCCTGGTCGTCCGCGGACTGCCCGTGCTTCCGTTCTGGCTCTCGGCGTGCGCGCTCGTCAGCGCCCGCCGGGGTGATTGGCCGCTTCTCGCATTGCTCCTCGCGTGCGCGCTCCTGCCGTTCGCGAACCCCACCGGTTCGCCCACCTACCTCGTCTTCGCGATGTTCGTCGCCGCGGCCGTGGTGGCGCAGGACGCCGAGCTCGACAGGTTCCTGGCCGGCCCGGTCGAGGCCGTCGCCGCGCTCGCGCTCGCGGGCGCGCTGGTGCTCGGGCTGGCGCTGCGATCGGGGGTGCAGGTCCCGGTCGCGTCGTCGGTGGCGCGTCCATTGCTCGCCGAGCGCGAGCGCTCGCGGCAGCTCCCGGTGCTGATGGACCAGCTGCTTCGCTCTCCCGAGCGACGGCATCCGGTGCGCTTCGCTCGCGGCAGCGGCAACCCGGTGGACCTCGACGCCACCGACCGGCGCTACCGGCCGCCCACCGAGGACCGCCACCTCACGACCTGGCTCGCGCACCGGCGTGGTGACAGCACCGCCGTCGGCGACACGCTGTTCGTCGCGTTCGGCGGAGATCCGCTCGCGGCTGGTGCGACGCCACTGCTGACCGTGCGTGGCCGGTATGCAGGTGACGCGATAGTATTCCGTCGATCGTCGTCGGTGGCCGCCGACTCCGTGTCGGGCGCCCGCTGACTGACCCCTCGTTCGCTGGAGGACGCATGCAGCGCAAGATCCGAGTGCTGGTGGGCAAGCCGGGACTGGACGGCCACGATCGCGGCGCGAAGGTCGTGGCGGCCGCCCTGCGCGACGCGGGCATGGAGGTGATCTACACGGGGCTGCACCAGACGCCCGAACAGATCGTGGAGGCGGCGGTGCAGGAGGACGTGGACGTCGTCGCGCTGTCGGTGCTCTCGGGCGCGCACATGACACTCTTCCCCGAAGTGCAGCGGCTCATGCAGGACGCCGGCATCGGCGACAAGCTGCTCACCGGCGGCGGCATCATTCCCGCCGACGACATGAACGCGCTCGCCTGGATGGGCATGGGCCGGCTGTTCGGTCCCGGCTCCTCCACGGTCGACATCGTCGCGTACATCCGCGAGTGGTACGCGCTGCGTTTCGGCGCCGACGCGCTGCCCCCGCTGCCGCCCCCGCCCGCGCGCCCCGAGCCCGTCGTGGGCGCCGGCGAGTTCCCCGCGCCCGCGCCGCCGCTCGATCGCCACCACGCCCGCGCGGCCGCGCCGAAGCGCACGGCCCCCGCGAAGAAGCCCGCGAAGCAGAAGGCCGCCAGGAAGAAGGTGGCGAAGAAGGTCGCCGCGAAGCCGGCGCGTCGCAAGGCCGCCGCGCGGAAGAAGGCGGCCCCGAAGAAGCCTGCGGCCCGGAGGGCCGCCGTTTCTCGTGCGAAGGGAAGCGGGGCTCGCACCGTCGCGAAGCGCGCGACCAAGAAGTCCGCGAAACGCCGTTGAGCAGGAGGCAGGCGTGACCCGCGGCGGCGAACCGCGCGTGACCGACTGGCGCGAGTCGCCCCGGCTCGAGTTCGCGAGCCGCGAGAACCTGCCCTACCTGGTCGAGCACTGGTACCTGGGCCCGCGAGTCCGCCACTACATGACGGTGCGCCGCTTCCGCGAGGTGCTGGCGCACGCGTCGCTCGCGCCGGGGCTCGAGGTGCTGGACCTGGGCTGCGGCTGGGCCTACGGCACGCACTGGGCGAACGCGATGGGCTGCCGCGCGACGGGGATCGACCTCGGCTGGGACCAGCTCGAGTGGGCGCGCGCGAACATGCCGCAGGGCCTGCCGCTGCTGCACGCGAACGCGAAGGCGCTGCCGTTCCGCTCGGGCGCGTTCGATCGCGCGGTGTCGGTCGAGATGATGGAGCACGTCTACCGCCCCGACCGGCCGGCCGTGTTCGCCGAGATCGCGCGCGTCGTGAAGCGCGGCGGTCGCGTGGCGATCTCGACGCCCAACCCGGCCTCGCCGAACGAGGCGCTCAAGCGGCTCGCGGTGCGCTGGCCGTGGCTGCGCCGTTCGCTGCCCTCGGCGTGCTTCCCCGAGGCCACCGACGACGCGGCCGTGTACCACCCGTACCACTACCACCACCCGCTGGGCGCGAAGGAGCTGGTCGCCGGGCTCGAGGGCGTGGGCTTCCGCGTGCGGGGCATGCGCACGTTCCTGTGGGTGCCGAAGACGCTCCCGACCTTCGCGTTCGGCGCGGGCCGGGCGGCCGAGGCGCTGGCCGAGGTGCTGCCGATCCTGAACCGCAAGGGCGCCACGACGCTGGTGTGGGCCGAGAGGACCTGACGTGGCGGCTCCGCTCGTCGTGACGATCAACGGCAGCCCGGTCGCGGGCAGCAGCGTCGCGAAGCTGCTCGACGCGTTCGCCACGGGCGCCCGCGAGGGCGGCGCGACGGTCGAGGGGTTCGACTGTCACGCGCTGGACGTCCGGCCATGCATCGCCTGCGGGCCCGACGCGACGCCCGGCTACTGCATCTTCCACGACGACATGGACCGCGTGTACGACGCGCTCGAGCGCGCGCACGCGATCGCGGCCGGCTCGCCGGTCTACTTCGACAACGTGAGCGCGCCGTTCAAGGCGCTGATCGACCGTTGCAATTGCGTGACCCCGCTGGTCACGCTGCCCGGCGGCGGGACCGGCCTGCGGCCGAAATGGGCGCGCACGCGACACGGGGTGTTCGTCACGGCCTGCAGTGCCGATCACACGTACGAGTGGGCCGAGCGCACGGTGCGCGGCTGGTTCAAGTGGGTCGGCGCGAAGTGGGGCGAGACGATCGCCTGGCAGCACGCCGACGACGATCCGGGCAGCGTGCCCGGCACGCTCCTGGACCACGCTCGAGCCACGGGCCGGCGCCTCGCCACGAGCCCGCCGCTGCCCGCGGAACCGTCCCGGCCGGACGGAAGGAGGACGTCGTCGTGATTCCCATGCTCGCATGCCTCGGGCCGCTGGCCCTCGCGGGCGCGCTCGCCGTGGTGCCCGTCGCGAACGAGGCCGGCGCGCCGCCGGCCCGCCTCGTGCGCGTGGCCGACGTCAACGGGCTGCCACCGGACTCGACACTGCGGGCCGAGTTCGTCGCCGGCTTCGACGGCGCGCTGGCGGCGCCCACGTACCCGCTCGAGGGGGCCGCCCCGGGCGCCACCGGCCCCAACCGCTTCGTGCGCGCGGCGGCCGCGGGGGACGGGGACGACGCGCCGTACTGGACGCTCGTCGTCACGGTGCGCATGCCGCCGCCCTACTCGGCCATCCGCACCGGCAAGTCGGGGCGCGGCGTCGTGCACACCGACCCGAAGCTGCGCGCCGCGCGCGGCATGACGGTGGCCGTGACCGTGCAGTCGCCCGAGGACGTGCGCACGAGCACGGTGCCCGCCGCGGAGGTGCGCTCGATCGTGTTCCCGCAGTCGATCGCGCCCGCGCAGGTGCTCGCCGAGGTGCCGCAGGGATTCCGCTTCCCGTGGGACGAGGCCGGCCGCGCGGCCGCGCGGGTCGCGCTCGAGGTGCTGCACCATCGCAGCGGCGACCTGGCCGAGCAGGCCCGCATCGACCTCTCGCCCGCGAGTCGCGTGAAGGCCGTCCGTTGACCGACTCGAAGGAGGCACGCATGGGTGCACGTATCACGCGTCACCGGGCGGCGGCCGTCGCATTGCCGCTGCTCGCCGCCCTGCTCGCCGCGGGGTGCGCGCCGGGCGGCGGGAAGACCGCGACCAGGGCCCCGCTCACCGAGCACCAGCGCGACAGCGTGCTCGCGACCGAGCCCATCCCGGGCGCCCCGGCCGTCGGGGCGGCTCTGAAGGCGTCGGAGCAGGCGTCGGAACGCGCGGCGGGGATGGACTCGCTCACGCGCTGACGCCGGTCCGGCGTTTCGGGTAGATTCGCCGGGTTCATGACCTGATCACTCCCCCCGACCCGTCGCGCGCGGGCGGGGTCTCGCGTGCCCGCGCGGCGCGCCTTCCCGGGAGCCCCCAATGCTCATGCTGAAGGAAGAGCACCACCAGGTGCGGGACATGGTGCGCCGCTTCGCGGACGAGGTCGTCGCGCCGCGCGCCCGCGACCTGGACGAGACCGAGACGTTCCCGGTCGACACCGTGAAGCAGATGGCGGAACTGGGCCTGATGGGCCTGCCGTTCCCCGAGAAGTACGGCGGCGCCGGCATGGACACGCTGTCGTACGCGATCGCCGTCGAGGAGCTGGCGCGCGTGTGCGCGTCGACCGCGATCACGCTGGCCGCGCACGTGTCGCTCGGCTGCGGGCCGGTGTACGGGGCGGGCAGCGAGGAGCAGAAGCGGCGCTTCCTCACGCCGATGGCGAAGGGCGAGGCGATCGGCGCGTTCGGCCTGACCGAGCCCAACGCCGGCTCCGACGCGGCCGGAACGCAGACCAAGGCGGTGAAGGTCGACGGCGGCTGGCGCGTGAACGGCTCGAAGATCTACATCACGAACGCGAGCTATGCCAAATACGTCACGCTCACCGCTGTGACCGACGCGTCGAAGGGGGCGAACGGCATCTCGGCGTTCATCATGGACACCGCGACGCCGGGGTTCCGCGTGGGCAAGAAGGAGAAGAAGATGGGCCTGCGCGGCTCCGACACCGTCGAGATCGTGTTCGAGGACTGCTTCATCCCGGGCGACCAGGTGATCGGCGAGCTGACGGGCGGCTTCAAGGCGTTCATGAAGACGCTGACCGGCGGGCGCATCTCGATCGGCGCGCTGTCGCTGGGGATCGCCCAGGGCGCGTACGAGCACTCGCTGCGCTACGCGAAGGTCCGGCACCAGTTCGGGCAGGCGATCGGCAGCTTCCAGGCCGTGCAGTTCATGCTCGCCGACATGGCGGTGAAGATCGAAGCGGCGCGCCATCTCGTGTACCACGCCGCGATGCTGCGCGACGCCGGCCGCGAGTACACGAAGGAGGCGTCGATGGCCAAGCTCTACGCGAGCGAGATCGGCAACTGGGTGACCGACAAGGCCATCCAGGTCCACGGCGGCATGGGCTATTGCCGTGACCTGCCGGTCGAGCGCATGCACCGCGA
>CAZIXL010000120.1:0-7666 GCA_964542885.1 uncultured bacterium | reverse complement strand
CGGCGTCGCCGACCTCGGGCAGGTCGGCGTAGAGCTTGGCGAGCATCCACATCATGAAGGTGCTGAAGAGCGCCGGCTTGTCCTGCACGTCGGTCAGCTCGAGCACGCTCACCACGCCGCGCCCGTCGCGCTCGACCTGGAGCAGGTCCTCGAGCTCGAACTCGGGCTCGCCGAAGAACGCCGCCGCGCCCTGCTGCTCGAGCTCGACCAGTTCGCGCAGCAGCACGCCCACCGTCGCCTTGCTCATGCCGCCGTACTGCTCGAGCGCCGCCGCACCGTCGCCCGTGAGGTACTGCAGCACCGCGCGCAGGTCCGACAGGTCGAGCAACGGCAGGTGGTGATCGTCGGCGAACTTGAAGACCATCGACAGCACGCTGGCCTGCGTGTCGTTCAACTCGAGCACGCGCGCGAGCAGCAGCGGCCCGAACGACGACACCGTCGCGCGCAGCTGCGCGCCGTTGGCGCCCGAGAGGCTGAGGAACTCGGCCGGGTACGACGCGGGCTTCCAGTCGAAGCCGGTGTCCGTCGCGCGCTGGGCGATGCGCGCACCGGGCTGGCCCGGCGCGGCGATGCCCGACAGGTCGCCCTTCAGGTCGGCGAGGAAGACCGGAACCCCGGCCGCCGAGAACTGCTCAGCGAGCAGCTGGAGCGTCTTGGTCTTGCCCGTGCCCGTGGCGCCGGCGACGAGACCGTGGCGCGTGGCCATGGCGAGCGGCAGGCGCGCGAGCGTTTCGGGGTGGCATTCGCCGGCGTGGACGATGCCGCCGAGGGCGAGCGTACCCTCTCCCTGCGGAAAGGCGCGGCGTGCGGCGTCGAGGACTTCGGGCTGCATGGCGGGACCTCCGGATGTGGAGCCGGCATGCTAGCCCGAGTGGTTCGCGAGCCGCCACTGCGAACGCGGCCCGGCGGCCGGTGCGCACGTGGAGCGGGCGCCGCGGCGAACCGCGGCGCCCGTTCCGAACGGCCGTCCCCCGGCCTCCCTTACTTCTCCATGATCAGGGCCACGCGCGCTTCGTTGCTCTTCGCGCGGGCGATCAGCCGCACGTGGTCCACGCGCCGGCCGTCCTTGAAGTCGAGCAGCGAGTACAGGCCCGGGCCACGCGTGCCGTTCGCGAAGTCGACGACGCGGGTGTCGCCGTTCTCGAACACGACCTCGGCGAAGTCGAACTGCACCTTCCCCGCCTTGATCTCGAGGAAGAGCCGGGACCCACGCTGGTTCGAATCGAACACCGTCTCGCTCCAGTCGTCGGCGCGATCGAGCGTCTCGGCGTCCTGCCACACCATGAGGTCGTGCGCCGGGCGCGTCACCACGACCGGGCGCCAGACGACGACGGGCAGGAACACGGCCGGCTGCACGCGCACGACCACGTTCGGGCGGCGGTAGACGACGGTGTGCATCGAGCGGTGGATCGGGTAGCCGGGGCGCACGACGACGGTCGTGCGCGTACGGGCGCCGCGCTTGACGACGCGCACGCGCGCCGCGTCGGCGGTGTCGAGGGTGACGAGCGAGAGGCCCAGGAGGGCCGCGAGGGCGACGAACACGAGGCGCTTCATGCAGGTTCTCCTTCGGTTCGGGGGGAGTGCCGTGCCGGACGCCGCGGACAGAAAGCAGCCCGCGTGCCGCCGCCAACACGTTGTGCGCCAACGGGCAGGAAGCCCGCCCCGGCCGGGGCCTGTCCGCAGGCGTACAGCGACCGGTCCGAGTCGCACCGGATGGAACGGACCGGAGCGGAGGCGCTGTCCGGGCGATGGCGCTAACGTGCGGCCCGGAGGATCGGCACGTGAACCCGCTCGAGGTCGAGTCGCTCGCCAAACGATACGGGCGCGTCGAAGCGCTCGCGGACGTGAGCTTCGAGGTCCGTCCCGGCGAGGTGTTCGGCTACCTCGGCCCGAACGGCGCGGGCAAGACCACGACGCTTCGGGTCCTCGTGGGACTCGTGCGCGCCGACCGCGGCCGGGTCCGCATCCTTGGCGCGCCGCCCGGGCATTCCCGTGCCCGAGCGGACCTCGGCTACCTGCCGGGCGAGCTCTCGCTCGAGCGTGACATGACCGGCCGGGCGGTGCTCGATCACTTCGCCCGACTCCGCCCGGGGCGCCCGCCGGTGCTGCGCCACCGCCTGCTCGAGCGACTCGGGCTGGGCGAGGCCGACCTCGCGCGCCGCGTGAAGCACCTCTCGCACGGGACGCGGCAGAAACTCGGGCTGGTCGTGGCGCTGCAGCACGACCCCGAACTCGCGCTGCTCGACGAGCCCTCCACGGGGCTCGACCCGCTCGTCCAGCACGGACTGCGCGAACACCTGGCCGAACGCGCGGCCGCGGGGCGGACGATCCTGCTCTCCTCGCACGTGCTGTCGGAGGTCGAGGCGGTCTGCGGGCGCGTGGCCATCCTCGGCGGTGGCCGGCTGCTGGCCGTCGAGGGCGTCGCTTCGCTGCGGGCCCGGGCGCCAAGGCCCGTGCGCCTGCGGCTGCGCTCGCCGGTGCCCGGCGATCTCGCGGATGTCGCCGGCGTCTCGGCGTTCCGACCGCGCGGCCACGAGGCCGAGTTCCTCGTCGCCGGCGACGTCAACCCGCTGCTCCGGCGGCTCGCGACGCTGGACGTCGAGGAGTTCGTGCTGCGCGAGGCCCAGCTCGAGGACGTGTTCCTCGGTTACTTCGGAGGGGCGCGCGATGGTCTTCGCTAGCCTGCTCCGGCGATTCGCCCGCCGGCACGCGGTGTTCGTGCTCGCCTGCGCGGGGCTGCTCGGGCTCTTCCAGTTGCTGCTGTGCGCTGCGGTCGGCTCGTTCGACGTGAGCGGCGCACTCCACTCGGTGCTCGACTCGCTGCCGCCCATGCTGCAGGCGTTCCTGTCGACGAGGCTGTTCGGCGGCATGACGCCGCACGGCCTGCTCGCCTTCGGCTGGAATCACCCGATCACGCACGCCGCCGGCACCGCGGTCGCGATCGTGCTGGGCACGCGCGCGATCGCGGGCGAGGCCGAAGCCGGCCTGATGGAACTCCACCTGGCCCAGCCGCTCGCGCGGGGCACGTGGCTCGGCAGCTACGTCGTCTTCGGCGCGTTCGCGCTCGCGCTCGTCACGACGGCGGGCCTCGCCGGAACGGCGCTGGGCCAGCGCGCCTTCGGGCTCGAGCCGTTCCCGGCGCGGGACCTGCTGCGCCTCGGGCTCGCGTACACGTCGCTGCAACTCGCCTGGTTCGGCGTGACGCTCGCCTTCTCGGCCTTCGGGCGCGAGGCCGGGCGAGTCTCGGGCGCCGCGTTCATCGTGGCGCTGCTCTCCTACTTCGCCGAGGTCATCGGCGGACTCTGGACGCGTGTCGCATTCGTGCTGCCGTGGTCGCCGCACCACCACTACGCGCCGCAGGCGATTCTCGCGCAGGACGGCGGCCTGCGCGGCGACATCGCGTGGCTCGGGGCGGTCGCGCTGGCGGGGCTGGCGCTCGCGGCCTGGCGCTTCGCGCACCGCGACCTGCCGTGAGGCCCGCGGTCACTTCGCTGCTCAAACGCGGTCAGAAAGGTGCTCCCTTACACCTGTGCGTCGGCGCTTTGCCGTGAGGCGGCAAACGCACTAGCCTCGCGGCCCCTCCTTTCGGTGCCGGAGTGGCGGAACTGGCAGACGCGCCGGACTCAAAATCCGGTTCGGTTCACCCCGAGTGCGGGTTCGACCCCCGCCTCCGGCACCAATCCCTCAACGGCTTACGTCGACGAGGTACTGCCGACGGAATCCGCCGGGCGGGTCGAGGGACTAGGTAGAGGCCAAGGGCGTAGACATCATCATGACCCTACAGGGAAGGACTCCTCGCCTGGCTCGCAAGTTCTCGCGAGTGGTGGTTCTAGCGTTCCTCATGCCGCACCTGGCGGCCGCCGCGCCGAGAGCGTCGAGTGCATCCGCGGACCACTTGAAGTGCTGGCGGGCTACGGCCCTCAGCATGATGTGCAACTCGGCTGCGGAATCCGGCGACTTCACGACGGCCCTTCAATACGGTGGTAGCTGGCTCGGCTGGGCAGTTCAGTGCAGAGACACGGCGTTGATGGTCGAGGCGCAGAGCGTGCTTGCTTCTGTCTTCATTGAGCTCGAACAGCCCGATTCCGCGCTCGTGCACGCGAACATCGCCGTAGAACTGTCTCACAGCACGCCTGAGAGAGAGACGGCCACGGAGGCACTACTAGCGCTCTCCAAAGCACTCGAGGCTACTGGCCACCACGATTCATCAACTGCCCTCCTGAGAAGCGCCCTCCGCCATCGCGCTAATGTGTCCGACTCGCTCTGGGTTGGGGCCGCGTTCACGTGGCTCGCAAACCGAGCACTCGCCCGGGGAGCGAATGACGAGGCGTTGTCCCTTGTCGACTCAGCGCTGGCGAGCCTCAGAGGCGCTCGCGAGCCTTCAGCACTAAGTAACGGCTTGGCTGCCCGTGGTGAGTGCCTCTCTCGGCTGGGTCGTTACCGCGAAGCCTGCTCGAGTTTCGAGTCGGGCTACGGATTTCAGCTCGAACGCCAGCGGCGGGCCTTCTCCAGCAAAGCCAACAGGTACCTAACCGATCGCTGGCGCGCCTCCTTCTCCACCTGGATTCATGCTTGCCTCGCGCAGGCGAGTTCGAGCGACCGCGGCACAGGCCTGGCTGCGCTCGCCGTGGCAGAACGCGGCAGGGCGCAAGAATTGATCGAGCTTGTCCAACCGGCGAAGACCCTGGTCGAATCGGACTCGCTCGTCCTGAGTCTTGTACCGACTTCTACGCGATTGTTCGGGCCTGGGCGGGATCTTGGGACGGACGCGGCCACCGCTCTCAAAGCTGCTATCCCGCCAAACTGTGGACTCCTCTACTACTCGCAGCTACCGGAGTCGCTGATTATCTGGGTAGCAGCTCGAGGCTTCGTCCAAGTCGTCCGACTCGCCTCTCCTGCTCGACTGCCAGAACGCATGGCTCCACTGGCGGTCGGAATCGTCGACTCCGCAATGGCACCGCCCGAAGTTTCCGATTGGTGGTTTCGGAAGGTGCAAAGTGTGGGCAAGGACAGTCTTCTTCGACTGTTCACGAACAGTTGTCTCCCGGATACAGTCGTTGGGCTCCTTAGGGGGACACACGAAGTGGTCATCATCGCGGACGATTGGCTCCACGACGTGCCCTTTGCCGCACTGCCTGCAGGCCCTCGTGGTGTGCCCTTTGGAATCCTGCACGCGCTGCGGTTCGCCCCCTCACTGGCCTTCTTGGCCGAGGTTGAGCATCGGAATGGCGCGCGGAGACCGCCGCGCACGCCGAACGAGGTGTTGGTCATGGGTGACCCGTTTCCGCCACCGGACGACCTTCCAGGAGCACGTGCAGAGGCTGAGTCCGTCGCTGCCATGTTTGGCATCAAACCGGTTCTCGGCGTGGCCGCATCCGAATCCACCCTCATCGCCCGCTGGCACCTAGCACGGCTCATTCACCTCGCTAGCCACGGGCTGGCCTACACTGATCCGAAACGCACAATGGACTCGTTTGTCGCGCTCGCTCCTTCGCAGAGTTATGACGGCCACCTCTCCGCTGCCGTCATCTTGACTGGATTGCCCGGTTGCCACGCCGAGTTGGTCGTTCTGAGCGCGTGCCAGACTGCCAGAGGTTTGGTATCACAGTCGGAGGGCGTGCTTGGCCTGCCGTGGGCGCTTATGGCAACCGGTGCACAATCAGTGATGGCAAGCATGTGGAACCTCCCCGACGGAAGCACCTCATGGCTCGTACAGCACTTCTACCAGCATCTACTTTCTGACGTCGATCACCCATCGAAGGCCGAAGCGCTTAGGAGGGCGATGATCGACACCCGCGAGCGATGGAGTGACCCTCTTAGCTGGGCGCCTTTCAAGCTGTACGGGGCTTGGTAGCTTGGAAGACCAAGTATGTGACCCGCCTAGTGCAGTCCGGCTCACCTGCTCGCCGGAAAACCGCGAAGCGTGAACCTCAGTCCTCCGGTAGTCTTGAACGGCAACTTGTCTTCAAGTCCCGCACTGTCTCACAGCGGCCCGAGGCCCGGACGATCGGGAGCATCAGTGTCCATTTGCCTTGATTGCACCCCACGAACTCTGCTGTGCGGGCGTCGCAGCCGAAAAGACGTTGCCGCGGAAGGTCCAGGTAGCTCTGTTCGTGCCGTTGTCTTCGTATGCGTCCCCGTTGGCGGTGACCACGAGAATCGGCCCGACGTCACCTATGGCAACGACGGGGTTAGCTGGCGCTTGCGCTCGCACCGTACTCGCCCCAAGCGCATAGGCCGCCGCCAATAGGAACCATGCATCAAGGCTGGGATCGCCGCTTGATCTCCTCGCGATGTGGCGGACATGTGTCATGGCATCTCGGCATGTTAGGGTCGATGCTCAATCGTGGACCACATGTCGGCGCTGCCGCTGCGGTGGGCCAGACGCAGCTAGTGCGACCAAGGTCCTGCAATCGCCCGATCGTGGATATGGGTAGAACACTCCATTGCTGCAAATTCCAAAGCCGCCAATATGACACGCGACCAAGTCATCTCACATGGGGCATGATGAATGGCCTACCGCATTCTCGCCAGGAATACATCTCAAGACGCGCTCTTAGAGGGGGATTCGCCGAAGCAGCCGCACGACATCGCGCTTTCGCTCGTTTGCGTCTCACTCAACGAGTGCGTGAAGACACAGCTCGGCCCCGTTGATAGGTCCGCCGTTACTGAGTTGCAGGATGGGCGCTACGATTACGCGCCTGTATTGAACGCGGGCTCACCTCTCGGCTGGGGTGTGGTCAGTAGGGCCCGGCTTGAGCAACTCTTGGAAAGTGGCGGCGAGCTCGAACTCAAAGACCTTTCGGCGCAGACTACTTCCACGCTGTGTACTGACACTGGCTACGTCACGGCCCTTCAGCTCTTCCAGGCCCTGACCAAGAGCTCGACAATCCTCTGCTACCAAGATCTTCTTGTGTTCGTGAGCGAGGGCAGTAACCACTTCAAGTACGAAGGGAACATCTTCGGGCTGGTATCTACGGCGGACTTGAATCGCCGAGAAGTTCGCCGCGCCTGCTACGAGCTACTGGTCGAGGTTGAGTCGCTTGTGGCGGATCTCGTCGCTCACGAACTGCCTGACCCGTGGGAGTGGCTGCGCAAGCTCTCATCCGACGACGAACGCGCTCGCATTGTGGGCTATTGGCAGCTTTCGCTTCGAAACAATGTTGACCTTCAGCCGCACATGCTTCTCACCTTGTCTCAGCTCTTGAACATAGCAGCTGGGTCCAGGTGCCTTCGCGCGCGAATGGGCTATGAGTCGAGGGCGAAGATGGAGAGCGCACTCGACAACCGAGTGCGCGAGTTCCGCAACAGGGTGATGCACCCCGTGAGGCCTCTCATCTCCAACGAGGACGACGTTTCCAGGTGGGCGATCGTGCTTGAAGAACTTCAGCGCCTGCTGGAGCGCCTCTCTGTGGCCCCGGGCTAGGTCATTGCCGCTGCCGGCCCCCCGATTGCCGTGTCGATAGGCGGCCCCTAGTGGTTGGGTCCCGACGGACTGCTCGAGGCGCAGGGTAAGTCTCCAGCGATGTGCTGCGCTTCCGCGGGCCGGAGGCATTGCTCGCATCATCTGCCTCCGTCACGCCGAGGTGTGCCCGAACTGTGCCCGAACTACTGCCTACCACTCACAATCACCGTCTGTCACCGCATCCGGGCCGTCTCCGACAAC
>CAZIXL010000119.1:0-7698 GCA_964542885.1 uncultured bacterium | reverse complement strand
CCTTCGGGGTGGGCAGCGCCAGGATCGGCGAGCCGTGGGTGGGCGGGTCGGGCACCCGCTCGCCGCGCACGTACGGCAGGATGAGCTGCCGCAGCGCGCGCTGCTGCACCTCGACCGGCCGCGTCGCGTCCATCACCGCGAGGCCGAACTCGTCGACGATCCGCTCGTACTCGTCCTGGATGCGCTTCTGGAACAGCTTGTACGACTCGATCACGTCGCCGTGCAGGCCCAGGTCCATGCCGGCCTCGTACCACTTGAGCTTGGGCCGGCCCACCAGGATGCGGTAGAGCGCCACCTCGAGCGGCACGCGGAAGTAGATCGCGAGCGTGGGCACGACCGCGAAGCGGTAGAGCGAGCGCACCCACGCGCGGCTCACGCCGCGCGCCACGTCGCGCGCGAACGCGGTGAACACGTAGCGGTCGGCCAGCACGATCGCGCCGGCCTTGAGCGCCGGCACGATGTCGCGCTCGACGCGGTCCGAGAAGTCGGTGGCGTGGATGAGCGAGAACGTGGTCGGCGTGAGCAGCTTCTGCTTCTTGCCGAACGACGTCGTGCGCCGGACGATCGGCGAGGAGTTCCACTCGCTGTAGACGACGAGGTGGCCCTGGCTGCGCAGCCATTGCGCGAGCAGCGCGAGCTGGGTGCTCTTGCCGGAGCCGTCGATGCCTTCGACGATGAACAGCTTGCCGGGGTAGCGGCTGGGGACCTGACCGTAGGTGCGAACCTGCGTCATACCTTGCTCCGGTGGCGGGCGAACCGCCGCAGCGCGCGCGGCGGGAGGAACCAGCGCAGCCGCCCCTTGCCGGCCGCGGCGCGCGCCGCGAACTCGAGGCAGCAGCCGCCCGCCTTGCGCATCGGCATGGCGGCGGGCGCGCCGAAGAGCAGCACGCCGGCGAGCTTGCCCAGGTCGGGCTCGTGGCCCACGAACGCGACGGTGCCCGCGTCGGGCACGTCGTCGAGCAGCGCGAGCGCCGCGCGCCACGAGGCGCCGGGCGCGAGCGCCTCGGTCATGCGCACCACCGCGCCGTCGCCCGCCGCCTCGTGCAGGCACTGGGCGGTCTCGGCCGAGCGCAGCAGCGGGCTCGCGAAGACGATCGACACCTCGGGCTCGAGGTGGACGAGTCCAAGGCTCGCGCGCAGCGTGCGGGCGCGGCCCTTCTCGGTGAGCGGGCGCTGGCGGTCGTCCGGCCAGCGCAGGGGGTCGCGCGTGCCGGCGGGGCCGTGTCGGAAGAGGACGATTCGCATGGTGGGGCAGCTCGCCGCGGGTGGAGGGGGCGGTGGGCTTCGGGCGACCAAGGGTAGCAGGCGAGCCGGGCCCGAACCACAGCGACCTTCGCATGACATTGTCGAAAAGACCGCGATTTTCGCGGGTTTTCGCGGGTCGAACGCGGAGTTGCCGCAAGCGCGCGAGGGTGGTCCGGCCGGCCCGTCGCGGCCTGGTCCGTGCTTGGGGTGGGGTCGTCGGACCTCAGCGCTTGGCGCGCTTCGCCGCGGATTCGGGCGCCGAAACGGGCTCGAGCACGTTGTCGGGCACGGCGCGCAGCGTGCGCGCCACCGGGTCCAGCTCGTGCTCGGGATCGGCCCACTTCGAGCGGCGGTAGAAGAAGTCCACGCGCGCCCACGGGTTGGCCGCGAATGCCGAGTCGGCCAGGAGCTTCGCCTCGAACTCGCGCGCGAGCGCGGGATCGTCGGCGAGCATCTTCCGCGCGAGCGGCACGACGACGTAGTCCTCGCCGTACTCCTTCCGCTGGAAGATCGTGTCGAAGAAGTTCCACGCCACGAACGAGTCGGGACCGCGCGGGTCGAGCAGGTTCACGACGAGCGCCGCCGCGGGCTGGTCGGCCGGCACCCACACGTCGCCGGCGCGGAACGTGCGCCATTCGCGCACGGGCTCGACCCGCTTGACCGTGACCAGGTGGTGGCCCTCGAAGCCGCCGTCCTGCGCCGACCACTCGACGATGCGCAGCCGCACCACCGTGTCCTGCCACGCCCGCGCGAAGCGGCGCATGGCCACGCCCTGCTCCGCCAGCACGCCGATCGCGTTCGTCCACTCGCGCGGCACGACGTAGCCGGGCGGGACGGGCACCGACAGCACCGGCTCGGTCTCGCGGTAGAGCGGGATGATCGTGTCCCACGGGGCGCTCGTGTAGCGCGGCACGAGCGAGCCGGTGATCTCGCTCGGCTCCCAGCGTGTGACCACGCCCTTGAAGTCGAACGGCACCGCCACGTTGGTGCTGCGCGAGACCAGCACGAGCGGGCCGCCGCGCCGCGCGAGCGCGGCCAGGTCGGCGCCCGCCTGCCGCACCGCCTCGCGCAGCGCCCGCGGGTGCGTGCGCACGTCGTCGAGCACGGCCGCGAGCAGGTCGTAGGTCGCCTTCACGCGCACGCCGTAGGGCTTGAGCATGTGCGTCTCGACCAGGATCGACGCGCGGCCCTGCAGGGGCGCGTAACCCGTCGAGAAGCGCGGCGGCATCCAGCCGAAGTCGATCCCGCTCGACGGCTTCGCGCGCTCGCGGAACTCCAGGTACGGCGCGGGCAGGTGGCCCATCGCCGCGAGCGCCGGCACGATGCGCCCTTCGAACGCGTCGCGGTACCACGCGGCCAGCGACGGCGCGAGGCCGCCACCGTGCTGGTAGCCGTACGTCACATCGTGGCGGTAGTCCGCGCCGTCGGTCGTGTGGTCGTCGACCAGCAGGTCCGGCCACCACTTCGTGTACACGTTCGCGACCAGCGCGCGCGTCTCGACGGCGTCGAGCTTGGTCCAGTCGCGGTTGAGGTTCAGCCCCACGGGGTTGAAGCGCCAGCCCATCTCGTCGGGACCGTTCTGGTTGATGCGGTTGTACTTCGAGCTGCGCTCGTGCGCGTCCACCGACAGGATGGGCACGACCAGCACGATGCACGAGTCGAGCAGCGCCTCGCGGGTGCGCAGCACCGCCATGTCGCGCACCAGCGCGAGCGAGGCGTCCTTGCCCTCGATCTCACCGGCGTGGATGCCGTTCACGATGAGCACGATCGTGCGGCCGCTGGCGAGCGCCTCCGCGGGCGTGAACGCGCGGTCCTTCGACACGACGAGCAACGGCAGGTCGCGGCCCTGGCCGCTCGTGCCGTACGAGAGGAGCTTCACCCAGCGCGAGCCCGCCTCGAGCTGCCGGCAGTAGCGCATCGTCTCGTCGTAGTCGGACGTCTGGTGCCACGCCGTGCGTTCGGCGCGCGTCCGCCAGAAGGTCGGGATGTCGGGGCTCACGACGGGGCCGGCGGTCGTGTCGGGGCCGACGGCCTTCGGCGGCGGCACGACCGGGCGCGGCGGCAGCGTGACCGGGCGGCGCGCGCTGTCGGCCATGACCTGTGCGGGCGAGAGACGCGGGAGCGTGTCGGGCTTCGCGGGCGTCGCGGCGGTCAGGCGGGCGGCCGTCGCGGCCACGCGGGCGGGCGCGGCGGCGACGCGGGCGGGCGCGGCGACGGCGGTGACGAGCAACGCGGCGAGGAAGAGCCCGGCGACCGGCGTTCGGAAGTGCATGGCGCGGAGGTTAGCACAGCGAACCGACGGCCCGGTGGCGCTCCACGGCCTCGCGGAGCGGCGACCGGAGGCCGCGGACGTCACGCGGAAACGCCTGACCGGCGTCCGCGCGAAGGCGGACCTCCGGCCCTCATTCCTCCATGCTGCGGAGGCGATCCTGCACGGCGGCCACGTCGGCCGTGATCGCGCCGTTCGTCCAGATGGCGTCCCAGTCGAGCTTCGTGAAGTTCGAGTGCGCCAGCTCCACCGCCTCGGCCACGTGCAGGCACTCGGTCATGCGGTTGGTCTGCTCGGGCACCGGTCGGCGGTGGTGCTCCGAGATCGCGTAGGCCGCTTCGCCGCCCATGTCCCACCTCAGGGCCGCGAGCCCGCCGAGCGGCTCGTGCAGGTGCCAGACGAGCTGGCGGAAGAACTGGTCCGGCATCCGCACGTCGCGGCGCTTCTCGTGCCGGAGCATCGAAATGTGGTCGAAGACCAGCAGCTTGCCCACGTCGTGCAGCAGCGCGAGCGAGTACGCGACCTCGGGGTCCACCTCGAACGCACGCGCGGTGGCGCGCGCGATGGGCGCGGTGCGCTGCATATGCGTCCACACCTTCTGCACCTGCGCGTCGTAGGCGCCGCCGGGGCGACACAGCATCTGCTGCACCATGCTCGCCATGAGGATGCTGAGCACGCCGGTCATGCCCACGCGCTGCACGGCCGCGCTGAGCGCGGTGCACGGCATGCCGTCGCGCCGGTAGTAGACCGAGTTCGCCTGGCGCAGCAGCGACTGCGCGAGCATCGGGTCGTTCTCGAACAGCGTCACGATCTGCGGCAGCGGCGTGTTGGGGTTGCGGGCCAGGTTGATCGCGCGCGCCGCCGCGTCCGGGGGCTGGCGGATGATGGCCTCGTTCGCCTTCTTGAGCGTCTCGACGAGCTGCGGGCCGTCGGAGGCGAGCGCTTCCTTCGACGCGCCGTCGAGCAGCACCTTCGCGCGCCAGTGCAGCGAGCGGTGCAGCGACGCCTCGGTGGCGACGACGGGCTCCGCGGCCGCGGCCGGGGAATCGGGGCTCTCCGCGCTCTCCGCCAGGCGCGAGACGGCGGGCGCCGGCGGAGCGGCCGCTGCGGGCGCGGGCGGTGCCGGTGCCGCGGCGGAGGGCTTCTGCTCCTTGCCGCCGGTGAGGCGGCGCCACAGGTCGAACATGCGAAGTTCCCTCTCGGGGCCTGTTCCTGAGGATGGACGCCGGGGCCTCCCGGCAGGGAGGTCCCGGACGGCCCCGAGTCTCGGAAGCACCGCCGGGAACATGAGAGACGCCGCCCGGTAATCCCGGACGGCGTGGCGAAGTGGCGGGAAGTGCGAGGGGGGTGCGGGACGCCGTGGGAACCCCTGCGCCCGTCGGAAAGGGTTGCCGAAAGTCTTGGTGCACGTCCCCGGCCCGTGCTATTGAACGAGGACGCGTGGCCGCCGCCGGTCCTTCCGCCCGTCCCCTCCGGCGGGACGGAATCGTCTCCCTTTCCCGAGGTCGTGAGTTCCGCGTGTCCAATCTCTCCATGCTGTTGCGCATCGTGGTCGCCGCCCTGCTCGGCGGTCTCATCGGGCTCGAGCGCGATCGGCGCGGCCGCCCGGCCGGCCTTCGTACCCACATGATCGTCGCGCTCGCCTCGGCGACGTACATGGTCGTCTCGACGGGCTTCATCGAGCACCAGCGGTACTCGCCGATGGATCACGTCGAGGTCGACGTCTCCCGAATCGCCGCCGCCATCGTCACGGGCATCGGCTTCCTGGGCGGTGGGGCCATCATGCGAACGGGGCTCAACGTGACCGGCCTGACCACCGCGGCGGGCCTCTGGCTCGTGGGTGCGATCGGCATGGCCTCGGGCGGCGGGATGTACCTGACCGCGGCGTACGCGACGGCGCTCGGCCTGCTGGCGTTGACGGCGCTGCGGCGGCTCGAGGACAAGGACGACCGCATCGACCTTCGCCGCATGCAGGTGTCGCTCCGCGACGCGCCGAACGTGGAGGAGGTGCTGGTCCGCCTGCGCGCGGCCGGGGCCCAGGTCCAGGTCGTGCGCGCGGAGCGGATCAGCGCGGGGGCAGAGCTGGCCGCGCTTCTCGAGCTGCGTGTCCCGCGCGAGCGGACGCACCAGCAGTTGATCGACGCCCTGGCGGATTGCCCGGGGCTCGAACGCACCAGCATCGAGCGCGCCGACGCCTGAAGCGCAGGCGCACTTCGCGCGGAAGAGCGCCTACGCCCCCGACGTCCCCGCCAGCGCCGCCTCCGCCCCGAACAGCGAGCGCGGCGCGGCGGGCGCTGCCAGGGCCACCATGAGCGCCTTCTGCAGGTGCAGGCGGTTCTCGGCTTCCTCGACGACGATGCTCTGCGGGCCGTCGAGGACCGCGTCGGTCACCTCTTCGCCGCGGTGCGCGGGCAGGCAGTGCATGAAGACGGCGTCGTCCTTGGCGAGCGCCATGAGCGCGTCGTCGACCGTGTAGCCGGCGAACGCGACCGTGCGCCACTTGGCCTCTTCCTCGCGGCCCATGCTGGTCCACGTGTCGGTGTAGACGACGTCGGCGCCGCGCACGGCCTCGCGCGGCTCGCGCACGCGGCGCACCCGGCCGCCCGATTGCTGCTCGGCCGCCAGGAACAGCCCCGCGTCGGGCTCGAAGCCGTCGGGCACCGCGACGCGCAGGCCGAATCCGAAGATCGTCGCGGCCTCGAGCCACGAGTGCAGCACGTTGTTGCCGTCGCCGACCCACGCGAGCTCGATCGCGTCCAGGTCGCGCCCGCGGCGCCACAGCGTGTAGAGATCGGAGAGGATCTGGCAGGGGTGCGAGTGATCGGTGAGCGCGTTGATCACGGGCACCGTCGCGTGGGTCGCCAGCTTCTGGACCAGCGAGTGCGTGAACGTGCGTACCACGACCAGGTCCACCATGCCCGACAGCACATGCGCCACGTCGGGCACGCTCTCGCGGCCGGTCTCCGACACCTCGACCGCGCCCAGGTCCACGGCGTCGCCGCCCAGCTCGTGCATGCCGACCGTGAACGATACCCGCGTCCGCAGCGACGGCTTGTGGAAGACGAGCGCCGCCGTGCGGCCCTCGAGCGGCTTCGGCGCGCGCGCGGTCTTGCGCAGCTCGCGCAGGCGCTCGGCCTGCTCGAACAGCTCGAGGACCCACGTACGGGAGAGGCCGGTCAGGTCCACCAGGTGGTGCGGGGCGTCGTTCACGTTCGTCTCCTTCGGGGTCGGCTGGCTCACGACACGATGGGCAGGCCGACCTCGGGGGCCGCCTGCGGCATGGGGATGGTGTAGGCGCGTGCGGCCTTCACGGCGGCCTCGGACGCGCCGGGCACCAGGTCGAGCGTCACGGCGACCTCGTCGCAGGCGTGTCGGCGGGGGCACTTCATGCAGTCGGTCCAGACCTTGCGGGGCAGCGTCTCGCGCGGCACCACGACGAAGCCGGACTTCTCGAAGAACTCCACCTCGCGCGTGAGCGCGATCACGCGCGGCAGGCCCAGCGCGCGCGCGTCCGCGACCACGGCGGCGACGAGCGCCGCACCGAGGCCCTTACCGTGCGAGTCGGGCCGCACCGCCAGCGAGCGCACCTCGCCGAGGTCGCGCCACAGCAGCCGCAGGGCGGCGGTCGCGATCACGCTGCCGTTCTCCTCGGCGACCCAGAACTCGCGGATCGACTGGAACAGCTCGCTCACCGGGCGCGGCAGCAGCACGCCCTGGGCGACGTAGTCGGCCATGATGGCGGCGATCGCGGGTACGTCCTCGATGCGCGCGCGGCGGATGGCAGGAGAGTCCCCGCGCTGTACCACGCCCACGGACGAAGCCGGGGACGCGGCCGGGGGAAACGGCGCGGGGACACGGGTGGGGGCGTCGGCGGTCACGATCGCCGCTTCGCCGGGCCCGAGGCCCAGGCGCGACTCGGCGTGCGCGAGCTGCAGCGCGACCGAGCCGGGACCGGCGCCGGGCGCGTGCGAGCGGCGCGCGAGCGCGGCCTCGACCGCGAGCGCGGCGAGCAGCGCGTCGGTGAAGCCCTCGTGCAGCGCCAGCCGGTCCGCGAGCGGCACGGCCGCGGGCTCGACGCCCTGCGCTTCGGCCACCGCCCACAGCTGGCCGACCACGCGGTGCGCGTCGCGGAACGGCACGCCGTCCTCGACGAGCGCATCGGCCAGCTCGACCGCGAGCAGGTC
>CAZIXL010000118.1:0-7713 GCA_964542885.1 uncultured bacterium | reverse complement strand
CGGCCGCCCGGCGCTCCTTTCGCCCGAACGCGCGCTGCAGCTGCTGCTCGTGTTCGTCGTCGTCGCGCCGCTCGCCGAGTTCCTGCACGCCGGGCCGCTCGCCGTCTTCGCGTTCAGCGCGCTGGCGATCGTGCCGCTCGCCGGGCTCATGGGCGAGGCCACCGAGAGGCTCGCCTCGCGCCTCGGCGAGGGAATCGGCGGGCTGCTCAACGCGACGTTCGGCAACGCGGCCGAGCTCATCATCGCGCTCGTCGCACTCCAGCGCGGGCTCTACGACGTCGTGAAGGCGTCGCTCACCGGCTCGATCATCGGCAACAGCCTGCTCGTGCTGGGGCTCTCGATGCTCGTGGGCGGCGTGCGCCGCGAGAAGCAGGTGTTCGATCGCTCGGCGGCCTCGGCCTCGTCCACGCTGCTGCTGCTCGCGGCCATCGCGCTGGTCGTGCCCGCGGCGTTCCACTTCGTGGCCGACGCCGCGGTCTCGGGCGGCCGCCTGAGCGCCGTGCGCGAGCTGGCGCTCGAGCGCGACCTGTCGCTCGAGATCTCGCTCGTGCTCATCGGCGCGTACGTGCTGAGCCTGATCTTCACGCTGCGCACGCACAAGCACCTGTACACGGGCGGCGCGCACGCCGACGCGCACGCGCCGGCGGCACCGGTGGGGCGCGCGGTCGTCACGCTGCTCGTCGCGACGGCGCTCATCGCGTGGATGAGCGAGCTGCTCGTGGGCGCGGTCGAGGCCGCCTCGCACGCGCTGGGGCTGACCGAGGTGTTCGTGGGCGTGATCGTCGTGGCCGTGATCGGCAACGCCGCCGAGCACTCGACCGCCGTCATGGTCGCGGCCCGGAACAAGATGGACCTGGCGCTCAACATCGCGATCGGCTCGAGCATCCAGATCGCGCTGTTCGTCGCGCCGCTGCTGGTCTTCGCCTCGTACTTCATGCCGCACGGCGCGATGAACCTGCGCTTCAGCCCGTTCGAGGTGCTGGCCGTGATCGCCGCGACGGTGATCGTGAACCTGGTCTCGAGCGACGGCGAATCGAACTGGCTCGAGGGCGCGATGCTCGTCGCCGTCTACCTCGTGCTCGGGCTGGCGTTCTTCTTCCTGCCCTAGCCTCAGGCGGCCGCGGCGGCCTCGTCGGTGTCCGGCTCGTCGCCCAGGGCTTCGACCAGCGCGTCCATCGCGTCGGGCGACAGGCCGGTGCCGCGGTCGCGCTCCATGAACGCGAGCGCCTCGTCGGGCCCGAGCGCGGGGCGGTAGGGCCGCCGCGTGCTGAGCGCGTCGAACACGTCGGCCACGGCCAGCACGCGCGAGAGGTCCGGCACCTGGTCGCCGTGCAGGCCGCGGCAGTAGCCGCTGCCGTCGAGCCGCTCGTGGTGCGACGCCGCCGCGAACGCGAGCCAGCTGAAGCCCCGCACGTGCTCCAGGATGCGCTCGGTGAAGAGGGCGTGCATGCGCATGACCTCCCACTCCGACGCGGTGAGCGGCGAGGGCTTGTCGAGGATCGTGTTCGGCACCGTGAGCTTGCCCAGGTCGTGCAGCAGGCCGGCGCGGCGCACCTCCGCCACGTCGACGGCGTCCCAGCCCAGCTGGTGCGCGATGCTCACGGCCAGCTGCGTCACGCGCTGCGAGTGCGCGCCGGTGAACGGCGACTTGGCGTCGACGATCTCGGCGAAGACCTCGGCGATGCGGTCCAGCGCGCGCGGGCCGGCGAGCAGCGCGGCCGCGCCCGGTTCGGCTTCGACGACGCGGTGCTGCAGGTCCTTCGTCTCGAGCGCGCACCAGGCGCCGAGGTCGCGCTCGAGGCCCGCGCACGCGGCCACGACGAGCGGGTCGAACCACTTGCCCGCGCGCTCGCGCACCACCGCGAGTCCGTGGTGCGCGCCGCCGCGCATCGCGAACACCTCGAGCGTCTGCGCCAGCGTGAGGATGCGCGCCACGATCGGGATCTCGTCGCCGGCCAGGTGGCGCGGGTGGCCGCGGCCGTCCCAGTGCTCGTCGAGGGCGCGCACGGCGTCGGCGGCGCCGCGGCCCAGCCCGAGCTGCATCACGATCTCGGCGCCGCGCCGGCAGCGGATCTCGACCAGCTCGGCGGCGATGCGCGGGCCGCCGCGCGCGAGAGTGGCGATGCGGCGCGCGCGGGCGAAGACCGAGCCGCCGGGTGCCGCGTGCGCCATGGCGTAGAACGCGGCGCGGAAGTAGTTCGACCAGTCCACCTGCATGCGCGCGCCCTTGGCCTGGCGGTCGTCGCCACCGAAGAGCGCGAACACGTGCGCGGCGTTCGACGAGCAGCCCGCGTCCTTGAGCATCGACGCGTAGTAGAGATCGCGGCGCAGCTGCAGCGGCAGCCCCAGGCGCCCGCCCAGCTCCATGGCGATCAGGCACGTGCGCAGCGCGTGCCCCATCGGCTGGCCCTCGGTCAGGTCGAGCGCGAACGAAAGGGCGGCGAAGACGTCCGAGACGGGAACGCTCTCGGGCGCCGGAGTGCGAGGCCGGATGGTCACGCGACCAGTATCGGCGGCGGGCTGGGACAGGTTGAGTTCGAGTCGGGTTTTCCGGCACTTACGCCGGGTCGGATGCCCCGCGAGATCGAGCCGCGAAACCGTTTTCGCGCGGCATCGGCCAAGCGCCGTGCGACGACCGCGCTTCGATCCCGCGTGCCGCCGCACGCGACGCCGCCAGAAAGTGCGCGGGAGCGGCTCTCGGCATTGGCGTTGCGAAGCCTCGAAACCGTAGAATTGCGCCGGCACCAAACCCAACACCTGCTGCACCGGCTCGGGCCTCCGTCGCGGCGACGCGGACTGCCCCCCGGCCCATACCGCACCTACGCGCCAAGGAGTCCCCGATGGCCCCCGAGCCATTTCGCGCGCGGGCGGCGTACTTCCTCGCGCCCCTGCTCGCCCTGTCGTTCGTCCTCGCCTCGCCCGCGCACGCGCTGCGCCTGGTCAACTGGAACATCCTCAACTACCCGGGCACGACCGGCCCCGCGCGCGACCCGCTCTACCGCGTCGTGCTGTCGCCGCTCGGCGCCGACGTGCTCGTGACCGAGGAGACGACGTCGCAGGCCGGCGTCACCGAGTTCCTCGGCAGCCTGAACACGATGGAGCCCGGGCAGTGGAACGCGGCGCCGTTCGTGGACGGCAACGACACCGACTCGGGGCTCTTCTTCAAGCCGGGCTCGGTGCAGTTCCTGGGGCAGTGGGCGTTCTACCCGAATCCCCTGACGAACCTGCGCTACGTGCACGTCTACCGGCTCAAGCCGGTCGGCTACACGTCCGACGCGGCCGAGTTCCGCATCTACTCGCTGCACCTCAAGGCGTCGACGGGCTCGACGAACGTGTCCGCCCGCCTCGCCGAATGCATCGGCCTGCGCGACTCGCTCAACGCCATGCCGCCCGGCACGCACGCGTTCGTCTGCGGCGACTACAACTTCTACACCGGCCTCGAGCCCGGCATGCAGAAGCTCGTCGAGGTCCAGCCCGACTCGATCGGCGGCGCGATCGGCCGGCTCTACGACCCGCTCGGCTTCGAGAACATTTCGTGGCAGGACAACACGTTCATCCAGAGCGCCTGGACGCAGTCGCCGTGCAAGACCAGTGACCCCAACCCGTGCGCGCCGGGCGCGGCGACGGGCGGGCTCGACGACCGCTTCGACCTGATCCTGCCGTCCTACCCGTTCAAGGACGGCGCCGGCCTCGAGCTGATCGCCGGCTCGTACGTCTCGGTCGGCAACGACGGCCAGCACCACAACAACAGCATCATGGACCTGCCGACGATCCCCGAAGGCGCGACGTACGCGTCGGCGCTGCACTCGGTGAGCGACCACCTGCCGGTGCGCGTCGACATCCGGCTGCCCGCGCGCGTGGACGTGTCCACGGCGCCGATCGCGTTCGGCAGCGTCGTCACGGGCGCGACCGTCGCCACGTCGCTGTCGGTCGGGAACCCGGCCGTCGCGCCGGCCGAGACGCTCGCCTACGCGTACGCGCCGCCCGCGGGCTTCACGGCCCCCGCGGGCACGCAGCAGGTGGCCGCCGGCGGCACGAACCTCGACGCGATCGGGCTCGACACGTCGGTGCCCGGCGCGTTCGCGGGCAACCTGGCGTTCACCAGCAACTCGGTCGACGCGCCGAACGCCGACATCGCCATCTCCGGGACGGTGCTCCGCCACGCGGTGGCCTCGCTCGACTCGCTGGTCGTGCTCGGCACCACGAGCCTCGACTTCGGCACGCACGACGTGGGCGAGTTCGAGAACCAGGACGTGCGCGTGCACGACCAGGGCTTCGACGCGCTGCAGGCGCAGCTCTCGCTGACGAGCGCGGCGATCACCGGTGGCGACGGCCGCTTCTCGATCGTGGGCGGCTTCTCGCCCTCGCTCGTGGGCGCGGTCGGGCGCACGCTGTCGGTGGCGTTCGACGGCTCCGGTGCCACGCAGGACTCGGTCTACGAGGGCACGCTCACGATCGGCAGCTCCGACGAGACGCTGCCCGGCGCGACCGCGCGGCCCGACCTCACGGTCACGCTGCAGGCCACGCTGCACACCGGCGGCACGACTGCGGCGAACGACCTGCCGCCGTCGGCCACGCTGCTCTACGCGCCGTTCCCGAACCCGATCGCGGGCCGGGCCACGGTGCGCTTCGACCTCGCGCGCGGTGGCGACGTGCGGCTCGAGGTGTTCGACCTCTCCGGCCGCCGCACGAGCACGCTGCTGCGCGGCTCGCTCGAACCCGGCCGCTACTCCGTCCAGTGGGACGGCCGCGGCGAGGACGGCGCTCCCGTGCGCGCCGGCCTGTACTTCGTCCGCCTGACGGCTCCCGGCGCCGGTGCGCAGTCGGCCCGCGCCGCGGTGATCCGCTCGCCCCACCGGCCGGCCGGGCGCCCGCCCTCGCGGCGGGCGCCCGGGCCGGCAACGGAAGGAACCGCCGAACGTGAGGAACCGCCTCCGCCTCGCGGCCGCCGCCGCGCTCCTCGCGGTGTCCGCCGCCGCGACCCCCGCCTTCGCGCTGCGCGTCGTGACCTGGAACCTGCTCGCCTACGACCAATTCAACATCAGCGCCCGCCAGCAGAACTTCCGCACCGTGCTCGCCGCGCTCTCGCCCGACGTGATGATCACGCAGGAGATCAACTCGACGGCCGCCAAGGACTCGATGCTCAACAACGTGCTCAACGTGGTCGAGCCCGGGCAGTGGGCGGGAACCTGGATCCCCCTCGGGACCGAAGGCGGGGCGCTCTTCTGGAAGCCGGCGAAGGTGGCGATCTCCAACTTCACGTCGGTGGCGAACCCGGACGGACCGCGCCCGTTCATGGTCGCGCTCGTCAAGCCGGTCGGCTACGAGCACAACCCGGCGTGGTTCCGCATCTACTCGGTCCACTTCAAGGCCGGCACCGCCGACACGGCGACCCGCCGCCTCGAGGCGACGACGCTCCGCACCTCGCTCAACAACTTCAACATCGCGGGCCTGCCGGGCCCCAATTTCGTGATCGGCGGCGACACGAACATCTACGGCGCCGACCAGGCCGCGTACATCCGCCTGGTCGAGCACCAGCTCGACGACGACGGCCGCGGCTGGGATCCGCTGAACATGCCGGGCCCGTGGAACTCGGTCTTCAGCTACTCGCGGTGGTTCACGCAGTGCCCGTGCAACTCGGGCTGCCTGCCCGGCTTCTCGGGCGGCGGGCTCGACGACCGCTTCGACCTCTTCCTCACCTACCAGGCGCTGCAGGACGGCACCGGGCTCGACCTGGTCCCCGGCAGCTACGCCGCGTACGGCAACGACGGGCTGCACTTCAACACCGACGTCAACGGCGGCGGCTTCAACAACGCCGTCGGCATCACGATCGCCAACGCGCTGCACGACGCCTCGGACCACCTGCCCGTCGTCATGGACCTGCAGCTGCCCGCGAAGGTGGGCGGCGACTCGCAGCTGGACTTCGGCAGTGTGATCGTCGGCGCGGCCGGCGTCACCGCGCCGCTCGCCGTGGCGAACGCCGCCACGATCCCGGCCGACAAGCTGCGCTTCACGCTGGTCGCGCCGGTGGGCTTCACGCTCGCGAGCCCCGTCGACAGCGTCGCCGCGGGCGCGGCGCCCGTGCTGAAGGACGTCGGCCTGCTGGCCAGCGCGCCGGGTGCCATGGCGGGCGTGCTCAGCGTGCTGAGCAACGACGTCGACACCTCGAGCAAGGCCGTGCAGCTCTCGGCGCGCGTGCTCGCGCACGCGGTGCCCTCGCTCGACTCGGCGACCGTGCTCACCGCGAGCAGCCGCGACTTCGGCGACCACGCCAACGGCGATTTCGAGGACCTGGACGTGCGCGTGCACGACGCGGGCTGGAACAGCCTGCAGGCGCAGCTCCAGGTGACGGGCGCCCACGTGACCGGCGGCGGCGGGCGCTTCTCGGTCACGGGCTTCTCGCCGGTCACGATCGGCGGCACGGGGCACACGTTCGACCTGCACTTCGACGCCGCGGGCGCCGCGCTCGACTCCACGTACTCGGGCCAGCTCGTGCTCGAGACCGCCGACGAGGCCCTGCCCGGCGCCACGGTCCTCGACTCGCTGGTCGTGGACCTCACCGCGCACGTGAGCGCCGGCACCGCCGTGGGCCCGGGCTCGTACGCGCTGCGCCTGTCGCCGCCGCGCCCCAACCCGGCGCGCGAGGGGGCCGAGATCGCCTTCGAGCTGCCCGGCGAGACGCGCGTGGACCTGGGTGTCTACGATCTCGGCGGCCGCCGCGTGGCCACGCTGGCGGACGGCGTCCTGGGTGCGGGCCCCCACTCGGTGCGCTGGAACGCCCGGAACGACGCGGGAATCAAGGTCCCGGCCGGCCTCTACTTCGTGCGATTCCAGGTCCCCGGCTTCGAGCGGGTCCAGCGCCTGGCGATCGTGCCGTAAGGAATTCCGTCACTCCTCGTCGCGAGGCGGCGGCCCACCGGCTGCCGCCTCGTTCGCGTCCCGGGGCTCGTGGCCCTCGCAGGCGGTGACGGGCAGGCGCGGGTAGCGCGGGTAGCGCGGGTCCGTCCTGGAGCGCTCGCAGAGCCAGAAGACGCTCCTGGGCGTGCGTACGACGCGCGCCCAGCGGCAGTCCGCGCACAGTCCCGGCGATCGCTCCTCGCTCACGGCGTCCTCCCGTCGCATGCCCGCCGCCCCCGCGGGTGTCGGCAGGGACGACACTTCTTCTCCCGCGGCGGCCCGTGGCTGGACCGCGCACGAGCCCCGAAGCGCCCCGGGAGCCTTGTCCCGCAAGCCGATGGGCCCTTCGGACCAGCCTTGGCCCGTGGCTTGCAGAGTATCACCAGCGTCTGGCCGAACAGTCTTCCACGACAGGACTCCCCCCTTGCCTCCTGCTTTCCCAAGGAGACGTGTACCGATGAAGCGTTGGCTCCTCCCGCTCTTTCTGCTCGCCCTGTTGACGGCTCCGGCGTTCGCCCAGGACCCGAGTGGGTCCGTGGACGATCCCTCCGCCACGACGACGCAGTCGGGTGACATGCTCGACCTTCGTCATCGGCGGCACCACGGCGGCGACGACAAGCCGGTCGCCCCGGTTCCCGAGCCCGGCACGATGGCCCTCGCCTCGATGGGCCTGATCGCGCTCGGCGCGGCGGCGCGCAAGCGTCGCGGCAAGTAGGTAGCAAGCAGCGGCGCACTTGTCCCCACGGGTGAGTCGCTCCGGACGTCAACTGCCCAGCTGACCCCAGGCACAGGGGCGGCGGCGGAACCCAGGTTCCG
>CAZIXL010000117.1:0-7716 GCA_964542885.1 uncultured bacterium | reverse complement strand
CCTCGATCTCGGCCGGCGCCAGCGCGGCGGCGGCGCGCGCGTCGGTCCCGGCCCGTGCCAGCGCCGAGGTGTCGCGAGTGGCCAGGTAGCGCGCGAGCCAGGCCCTTGCACGCCCGGCCAGGGCGCGGCCGAAGCCCGGGTCGAGCGCCAGCGCCCGATCGAAGTCGGCGATCGCGCTGTCGCGCACGACCGGATCCGACTCCTCGAGGCGCGCGAGGCCCCGGAGGTAGGCCTCGGTCGCTTCGGCGCCGTCGCGCGGCAGCGCTTCCGCCACCGCCGCCTGCGCATCCCGGACCCTCGGCCAGTGCCGGACCACGACGTCGTCCAGCCACTGCCGCAGCTGGTCCAGCGCGTTCGAGGGCGCGGCGCGCTCGTGCGCCCACGGCGTGCGGTTGTCGGCCGCCCGCACGCTCCAGACGTGCAGCACGTAGTCGTCCTCCGGCCGGGGGCCCGCGCGCGACAGGTTCCCGCACAGGACCTCCTGCACGCCGTAGTAGCGGGCCACCGAATCCGCCATGCGCACGGGCCGGCCGGCCCCGTCGTGCAACGCCGAGACGACCACGCTGACGCGGCAGCAGCGCACGAGCGTGGTCATGAGGTCCAGCCCGAGCCCCGCGACGACGTCGTCGAGCCGCGGATCGCCCGTACGGTTCTCGAACTCGATGATCGCCACCGCGCGCGCGGGAGCCGGGCCGTGCCGGAACACGAACCAGGCACCCGCCGCGACCAGCGCCGCCAGCCCGAGGCCGGCCACGAAGGGGCGCGAGGCGCGCAGCCAGCCGGCGGCGCGTCTCCAGTGCTGGCGGCGGCGGCTCGAGCGCGCCAGCCGCTGCAGGTCGGTCTTCACCTCGTGCGCGGACTGGAAGCGCCGGCGCGGGTCCTTCTCGAGCAGCTTGCCGACGATGCGCTCGAGTTCCGGCGGAACGTCGCGCGTGAAGCGCTCCAGCGGCGGCGGGTCCGCGTGCTCGACCTGCTCGCGAACTTCCTTCGGGCTGTCGCCTTCGAAGGCGGGGCGCCCCGCCACCATCTCGTACAGGATCGCGCCGAGCGAGAACAAGTCGCAGCGCGCGTCCGCGTGGTCCGGGCGGTCGCCCTGCTCCGGGGCGCTGTAGCCGAGCGAGCCCACGACGAACTCGCGACTCGGGGACTCCGTGCGCGCGACGCTGTCCACGCGGGAGCGCAGCGAGCCCGCGAGGCCGAAGTCCACGATCCTCAGCACGCCCTCGGGCGTGACCCGGATGTTCGCCGGCTTGAGGTCGCGATGGACGACGCCGCGCTCGTGCGCGGCCTCGAGCCCCGAGGCGATCTGGATCGCCCAGTCGAGCGCGCGGGACACGGGCAGCCGCCTCGACTTGAGCGCCTCGTCGAGGTCCACGCCCGCGACGAAACGCATCGCGAGGTACACCACCTTCGTCGGGTGGAAGCCGCCGTCTTCCTGCCACAGGAATCCCGGCGGGTCCGGCACGGCTTCGGCGCAATCGAGGATGCCGACGATGTTGGGGTGGTCGAGCATCGCCAGCGCGTGCGCTTCGCCCAGCAGCCGCGCGCGACGCGTGGCGTCCACCGCGTGTTCCTCGCGAAGCACCTTCAGGGCGACGTCGCAGTCCAGGTGCGTGTCGCGCGCCAGGTAGACGTCGCTCATGCCACCCCGCCCGAGGAACCGCAGGACCTCGAAGTGGTCGAGTCGGCCGAGCAACGAACGACACCTTCCCGGGGGAAGACTCGGCCGGGAGGCTAGGCGCGCGGGCGCGTGCCCCGAAGCCGCGCGTTCTCCGGGGGGTGGCGCGGCCCTCGGCGCCGGAGGCGGAGTGGTCGCAGGATGGCGCCCGCGCGTCTCGCCGCGCCGCGGGCGCCACTCCCGTCGACTGCGCGTGCCGCTTGCGGGGCGCGTTCCCGTTCCAGTCGTCGTGGAGTTGGGAAGCGTTCCCGGGGATCCGCGGCGGGACCGAATCGTGTTCCGGGAGGACGGATGCCGACTGGACGAATGCTGTGGGCGCTCCTGCTGCTTCTCGCGCTCGGGGTCGTGGCGTCCTTGCGCGGGTCGAACGCCCCGCGCGACGACGCCGAGAGCCGGCGCGAGCGGTTCCGCCTGACCGAGTCGGGCAAGGCGTACGCGGTGCGCGTGCGCTCCGAGCCCGTCACGGCGGAGGAGGCGGACACGCTGCTCGGCTGGGCGATCGTGCGCACGCCGCTCGAGGCCCGGACGCTCGCGTTCGTCGTTGCGAGGGGCCCCGCGGGCGTGGCGCCCGCGCAGTGGCGCCACGGTCCGTGGCGCCCGCCGGGTGACACGCTCTTCTACGCGCCGCCCGCCCCGTGGCAGCGCCAGGAGGACATCGCGGAATCCGGGCTCCTGCATCTCGCGAAGGGCGAGGTGCTGGCCGGGGCCCTCACGAGCGGGAACCGGCCGGTCATGCTGGTCGTGCCGGAACGCGACCTGACCGTGCTCGAGCGCGCGCTCGAAATCGTCGCGCCCCGCGAGGTGGCCCGGCCGCTCGCGTGGACGCGGCTCGAGGCGAAGGCCGACTGATCGCCGGGCGACCTCGCCCGGGGAAGCCGGGGGGCCCGGAACCTGCGGCCCACCGGGCCAGGAGGCGCCCTCGCCACCCGCGCCTTTCTGCTACCTTTCCGGCCTCACTCGCCCCCGCGGGAGCGGTTCCATGGGATTCGCGCAGCTTCGCGGGCGGTCGGGCGAGGACCTCGCGGTGGCGTACCTGAAACTCGCCGGCGTGAAGCCGGTGGAGCGGAACGTCCGCCTCGGCGGGGTCGAGGTGGACGTGGTGGCGGACGACGGCGCGACGCGCGTGCTCATCGAGGTGCGGCTGCGGACCCGCGGCGACTTCGGCGGCGCGGCGGCGACGGTGGACCGCCGCAAGCAGGAGCGGCTCGTGCGCGCCGCCCGGTCGCTGGAACAGCAGGGACGCACGCGCATCCGCGTGGACGTGGTGGCCATCGACCTCACCGGCGACGGGGCCCGGATCACGCATTTTCGCAACGCGATCACGGAGTAGTGCGTAGACGCCGCTCATGGTCAGGATCCCCCGAATCGGTCGTTTCCGGATGCCGCGGCTCGACGGCAACAACTGGCGCGCGCGCCTGCGCGCCCAGCGGGCCTGGTGGCGCCGTCGCCTCAAGACGCTCGCGGGCGACCACGAGGTGCTGTTCCCGGCCGAGGGCGGCGGCGTCGTCGCGGTCGAGACGCTGGCCGGCGACGGCGGCGGCGGACCGCGCATCGCGATCCTGCACGCGACCGCCGGCAGCGGGCACCGCAGCGCCGCGCACGCGCTGGCCAACGCCATCAGCGCGCTGTCGCCGGACGCGCGCGTGCGCGACCTGGACACGCTGGTCTTCGCCTCGCGCTTCTACCGCCAGACCTACTCGCAGGGCTACAACGCCATGGCGCAGCGCGCGCCGGTGCTGTGGGGCGCGCTCTACCACCTGTGGGCGCAGCAACGCGTGCACCGCGCGGCGGGGCCGACGCGCGAGGCCTTCGACCGGCTGTCGCTGCGCCGGCTGGTGCGCGTCGTCGAGCGCGAGAGCCCCGACGCGGTCGTGTGCACGCACTTCCTGCCCGTCGAGGCGCTGGCGCCGCGGCGCGGGCTCGGCCGCCTGCGCGTGCCGCTCTACGTCGTGATCACGGACTTCACCGCGCACCCGATGTGGGCGTACCCGCACGTGGACCGCTACTTCGTCGCCACCGACGACGTGGCCGACGAGCTGCACGGCCACGGTGTGCCGCGCGAACGCATCGAGGTGACGGGCATCCCCGTGGACCCGCGCTTCGCGCTCGCGATCGGGCGCGACGCCGCGCGCGCGCGCTTCGCGCTCGAGCGCAACGAGCCGGTCGTGCTGGTGATGGGCGGCGGCAGCGGCGTGGGCCCGATGCGCGAGCTGGCGCGGCGGCTCGCGACGCTCGAGTCGAAGCCGCAGGTGGTCGTCGCGTGCGGCACCAACGCCCGGCTGCGCGGCGACATCGAGGCGCTCGCGGTGCGCTTCCCCGGCCGCGTGCGGGCGCTGCCGTTCACGACCGAGGTCGACGCGCTGCTCGAGGCCGCCGACGTGGTCGTGAGCAAGGCAGGCGGGCTCACGTGCGCCGAGGCGCTCATCAAGCGCGCGCCGCTCGTGGTGTTCCGGCCCACGCCGGGCCAGGAAGTGCGGAACGCGCAGTACCTGGAAGGCGGCGGGGCGGCCGTGTTCGCCGACTCCGTCGAGAACGTGGCGGCTTCCGTCGAGCGCTGGCTCGCGGACCCGGCCCAGCGCGAGCGCGTGCGCGAGAACGCCGCACGCCTCGCGAAGCCGAAGGCCGCCGAGACGATCGCCAGGCGCGTCCTGGGCGCGCTGCCGGCGCGCGTGGCGAAGTCGGCGTGACGGACGGCGCTCGCCGGGCGAACGGCCCCTGGCGTCCCACCCCTCGAACTCCCGGAGTCCCCCGAGTGCATCCCTCGATCCGCAGGCTCGCCGCACCGGCCGTCGCGGCCATGCTCGCCGTCTCGATCCTCGCCCCGCGCCCCGGCGCCGCCGTCAAGTTCGGCGTGCAGGAGGCGCTCGCACGCGGCCACGAGTACGCGTCGCACGTCGTCAACAACCAGCCGGCGCCGCTCTGGGCCGCGTTCTCGAAGCGCATGGCCGAGGCGATGGGCGACTCGGCGCGCTTCGCGGCGACGCTCGCGTCGATCCAGGGCCTGACGGGCAAGGCGGATTCGGTGCTGGACGAGCGGGCCAGCGAGCAGGACGGCGCCTACGTGTACGAAGCCGACTGCCGCTTCGCGAAGCAGAAGGAGCCATGGACCGTGTCGATCGCGTTCGACGACCGGGCGCGCATCGTCGGGCTGTTCGTGAAGCCCGCGGTGAACGCGAAGCCCACCGCGTACGCCAGCCCGAACCTGGACTACGTGACGAAGACGCCGCTCCGCCTGCCGTTTCGCGGCGAGTGGACCGTGTTCTGGGGCGGCCGGACGATCGAGCAGAATTACCACGCCCGCACGCGCGACCAGCGCTTCGCGCTCGACCTGGTGATCACGCGCGACGGCAGGACGCATTCGGGCGACGGCGCGAACCTCGAGGACTACTACTGCTACGGCCAGCCGATCCTCGCGCCGGCCGACGGTCGCGTGGTGTGGCTGCAGGACAGCCTTCCCGACAACCGCCCCGGGCGGATGGACCCGAAGCACCCGGCGGGCAACGCGGTGATCCTCGATCACGGCGATCACGAGTACTCGCTGCTCGCGCACCTGCAGCCGCGCACGCTCGCGGTGCGGCTCGGCGAGCGCGTGAAGGCCGGCGACGAGATCGGCCGGTGCGGCAACTCCGGCAACAGCAGCGAGCCGCACCTTCACTACCACCTGCAGGACGGCCCGACGTTCGGCGACGCCGAGGGCCTGCCGCCGAAGTTCGTGGACCTGTTCGTGGACGGCGTCCACGTGGACTCGGCGGAGATCGTGAAGGGGCAGCAGGTGCGCCCCGGCAAGTAGGCTTCCGCGCGCACCCCGCCTGCGGGCGGCGCGCCCGCATCGAACGCGAAAACCGTTCGCGGCTCCCCCGACACCCCACGCTGGAGGACCCCATGCGAACCCTTCCCGCCGTCCTCGCCGTGCTGGCGATGCTCGCGAGCGCCGCGCCGGCGGCACGCGCCGACGGCAAGGTCGAACTCTACGGACTGCGCATGGTGCCGTCGGACACCGACTCCAAGGACTACGCGCGGCCCGGATGGGGCGTCGGCCTGCAACTCGTCGCGCCCCTGCCGGGCACGGCGAACCTGTTCGCCGGCGTCCTCGGGCTGGAGGTCGTGAACCTGCTCTCGACGACCAAGGAGTTCCAGGATCCGTACACGGGCCTGCGCGTCGAGCAGCAGACGTCGCAGAACTACGGGCGGCTGTTCCTCGGCGGGCGCGTCGGCGCGCACGGCGCGGGCGCGCTGCGGCCCTACGCGGGCGTGAACCTGGCGGCCGTGTGGTACGGGATCGGCACCGACGTCGTGGTGCCGGACGACTACAACCGCCAGAACGAGATTCGCCAGAGCCTGCGCCGCCGTGACGAGGTCGCGTTCGGCTGGGACGCGAATGCCGGCCTCGACGTGAACTTCCGCGACCGCTGGGACATCGACCTCGGGGTGCGCTGGCTGCACGCGTACGGCGTGCCGCAGCAACTCGGCGCGGACGCGGTGACCGTCGAGCCCGGCTACCTGCAGTTCAAGCTGGGCGTGGGGATCGGGCTGCGCATGCTCGACTGAGCGGGGCGCCGCCCCGAAAAGACACGAGGCCGACCCGCGAGGGCCGGCCTTTCGTGCTGCTGCGGGACAAGTCGCCTCTGGATCCAGCTTCCCGTCGTCACCGCAGCTTCTCGCGGGAAACACGGATGGATCCGCACGCGCGAGCAAACTGGTCGCGTGGTCGGATGCGAGGGTGGGCGGCCGGGTTCGGGTTCTTTTGCTTCGTGCGGATCCGGCCCGGACCGGCCAGCGCACATGCGTCGAATCGGCGGATCTCACGGGACCGCTTCCCGAGCCGTGACGCGGGGGGCGGTCGCCAGCCCGCCGTCTTGGCAGCGCCCGCCGATCGTGGCAACGTGCGCGGCCTCGAAGCCTCACCCGACCTTGCACCCCTGCGAACGAGCGTCCTTGAACCCCACGCCGCCCATCGACCTGCCGACCGCCGAGCTCGTGCGCCGCACGCTGGCCGGCGAACGCGTGCCGCTCGCGCGGGCGATCTCGTGGGTCGAGAACGAGCACGCCGACGCCCCCGCGGTCCTGAACGCGTGCTTCGCCGCCTCCGGGAAGGCATTCCGGATCGGGATCACCGGTCCGCCGGGTGCGGGCAAGAGCACGCTCGTGACGCGCCTGGCGACGGAGTACCGCGCGCGCGGCCTGACGGTGGCGATCGTGGCCGTGGACCCGACGAGCCCGTTCTCGGGCGGCGCGTTGCTCGGCGACCGCGTGCGCATGAACGAGCTGGCCGGCGACCCGGGCGTGTTCATCCGCTCGATGGCGACGCGCGGCAGCATGGGCGGACTGGCCGTGCACACGGCGCAGGTGTGCGACGTGCTCGACGCCGCGGGGTTCGCGCGCATCCTCATCGAGACCGTCGGCGTGGGGCAGAGCGAGCTGGAGGTGGCGCAGACCGCCGACACCACCGCCGTCGTGCTCGTGCCCGAATCGGGCGACTCGGTGCAGGCGATGAAGGCGGGCCTCATGGAGATCGCGGACGTGTTCGTGATCAACAAGGCCGACCGCGAAGGCGCCGAGCGCGCCACGTTCGCGATCCAGTCGGCGCTCGAGCTGCGCGCGCACACCAGCCACTGGCGCATTCCCGTGCACCGAACGATCGCCTCGAAGGGCGACGGCGTTCCCGAGGTGGTGGACCGCTTCGAGGAGCACCTGACCTACCTGCGCGAGAGCGGGGACCTCGAGCGCCGCCGCCGCCAGCGGCTCGAGCAGCGCCTGCGCGACCTGCTCGAGGGCCGGCTGTGGGCCGAGTTCCGCGCCCGGGTCCCCGAGGCCGACTGGCGCCGGAGCCTCGAAGCCCTGGCGTCGCGACGCCGCACGCCGCACGACGTTGCGGCGGAGCTGGTGGCCCTCGCCACCCGGACCCTGCCCGGGAGCGGTGCGGACGAGTAGAGGGGCTTCCCTGCCGGCATCCGGCGGGGGAGATTCGCATTGCACGCGGCGCCGGGCGGGGCGCACCCTATTCGCATTCCCACCGCCGCGCACCCCCGGCGCGACCC
>CAZIXL010000116.1:0-7759 GCA_964542885.1 uncultured bacterium | reverse complement strand
GTCGAGCCACGACAGGTCGCGCTCGCGTGTCTCGCCGTTGCCCAGGAAGTTGATGCCCGCGCGCTCGATGCCGTGGCCGAGCAGCACGCGGCCGTCGCGCGCGACGTCGTGGATCGTCAGGTTGCTCGCGAGCTGCAGCACGTGCCGCAACCGGCCCTCGAGCGAGACCGCGTACAGCCCGCGGGCCGCGCCGTGGCGGTCGGCCGTGAACCACACCTCGCGCCCGTCGGGCGACCAGGCGAGGCCGCGCAGCGTGCCCCAGCCCTCCGAGAGCACCTTGCGCTCGCCCTTGCGGTCCACGACCGAGATGCCGCCCGAGTCGGTCCCGCGCGAGGGATGGTCCGAGAACGCGATGCGCGTGCCGTCCGGCGACAGCCGCAGCTGCCCGATCCAGCCCACGGTCTGGTAGAGGACGTTCCCGACCGGGTACTCGAGCCGGATCATGCCCTGCCGGCTGCGTGCGATCGCGAGCTGCTGGCCGTCGGGCGACCAGTCCGCGCAATGCACGTCCTCGAGCAGCTCGCGCGGCGCGCCGCCCATGGTCGAGACGCGCGCGAGCGTGCCGCGCCGGTCGAACGAGGTCATGAACTGCGTGCGCAGCACCACCGCCATCTCGCTCGTCGACGAGACGCTCAGCAGGTCGCCGTCGGTGAAGCCGAGCGAGCGCGCTTCCGGGTTGCCCAGGTGCGACCAGAACAGCTCGAGCGGCTTGCCCTCCCAGCTCGCGCTGTAGACCACCGAGTGGCCGTCGGGCGTGAAGCGCGCCGACCAGATGACGCCGCGCCGGAACGAGACGCGCTGGAAGCCGATCCGCTCCTGCACGCCTTCGCCGTCCGGCTCGGACGCGCGCGCACCGATCGTGCGCGCCACGGCCTCGAGCGCCCACGCGAAGTCGCGCGCCGACTCGAAGCGGTCGCCGGGCAGCTTCTCGACGCAGCGGCGCAGCAGCGGCCCGAGCGCCGGCGCCTGCTGCAGGATCGCGGGATCGAGCGGCGGCAGGTCCTCGCGCACGATCGCGGCCATGCTCTCGACCGACGACTCGCGGTGGAACGGCGCGCGCCCGGTGAGCATCTCGTGCAGCACGCAGCCGAGCGCGAACACGTCGGCGCGGTGGTCGGCGGCCTCGCCGCGCACCTGCTCGGGCGCCATGTAGCCGACCGTGCCGAGCACGCGGCCCATCTCGGTCATCGCGGTCGCGACCAGCGAGTCGGCGGGGCCGTTCCCGCCGCCCTCGTCGCGCACGAGCTTCGCGAGCCCGAAGTCGAGGATCTTCACGTGCCCGTCGTTCGTGACGAACACGTTCTCGGGCTTGAGGTCGCGGTGCACGATGCCCTTCGCGTGCGCGGCGGCCAGGCCCTGGGCGATCTGCACCGCCAGGTCGAGGGCCTTGCGCAGCGGCGCGGCGCCGTCGGCCAGGCGCGTGCGCAGCGTGTGGCCCTCGAGCAGTTCGGTCACGACGAACGGCGCGCCCTCGTGCGCGCCGACGTCGAAGATGGCGACGACGTTCGGGTGGTTGAGCGCCCCGGCCGCACGCGCCTCCTGGTCGAAGCGCCGCAGGCGCTCGCGGTCGGAACTGTACGCGGCGGGCAGCACCTTCACCGCCACCTCGCGGCCCAGCCGTTCGTCGCGGGCGCGGTACACCTCGCCCATGGCGCCCTTGCCGAGCAGGCCGAGGACTTCGTAGCGGTCGAGACGCGTGCCGGTTTCCAGGGCCATCGGGGGAGTTCCTTCCGGGGGAGGTCGGGAGGTGCTCGGTGGCGGAGGCGGGAACTGCGCGGTCAGGAATCGGTGCCGGGGGCGTGCGCCGGTGGCGCCGGGGACTTGGGTCGGTCGACCTGGTTGAGCTTGCGGTCCTCGGGCAGGAAGCGCGTGACGTCGGCCGGCTTGCCGGCCTGCAGCTGGGCGCGGAGCGACGGCGGCCCGTACTTCTCGGCGAAGGTCACGATGCCCTTGCCCGTCCCGCCGAAGTCCTGCAGCCGCTCGCCGAGAAGGTTCGAGGCCAGCACCTGGTGCGTGGCCGCGTCCCAGCGCAGGATGTGCGGCAACGACAGCGCCTCGCGCGCCGCGCGCGCGAGCTGCACGTCGAGCGATTCCGGCCGGAACGCGCGCGGCTGCAGCGACGGCCCGCCGATCGTGCCCTGGCACAGCGCGAACATGAGCCGCGGGTCGCCCGCCGGGCGGCGCGCGAGCATCGAGGTCGTGTCGCCGTAGACGAAGCGCCGCTCGAACTCGGCGAGCGAGTACGCGCGGCCCTCGATCTCGGCGACCTTCGCCCGGAAGAACTCGCCGTCGGCCGACGTCATCTGGTCCACGCTCTCGTAGCGCTGGAACTGCCGGAAGGGCACGAGCAGCAGCATCGTGGCGCGCTCGACGACGAGGAAGTCGTACGCGTTGATCGCCCAGGCGAGCCGCGCCTTCGGCGCGAGCTCCGACGGGCGCACCGAGCAGATCTGCGCGTGCAGCGCCTCGAGGCGGTCGGAGCGCTTCTTCGTCCAGATGCCCTCGTCCACGTAGAGCTGCTCGTAGTCGAAGCGCGTCTCGACCGGCGCCTTGCGGCCGTCGCCGAGACGGACGAGGTAGTGGTCGAGCAGCTGCTGCCAGCCCGAGAAGTCCGGCGCCTCGGCGGCCGGGGCGAGCCCCGGCGGGACGAGCGCCAGCAGGACCGCCGCGAGGACGACCGTTCGGGAGGATCGGAGGAGCGCACGCATGGACGAGGACGATACCGCGCGCGCGGGGGCGGGGGATAGGCCCGACTGGCGGCCTGACCAGTTCTTTGCGACGGCCGGCGCATCCCGCACGCGGCGCCGGCTCGTTCAGAAGGCGACGGTGAGCCCCGAGAGGAAGTTCACGTGCTCCACCTGCTCGCCGAGGAGATGCTGTGCGAGCGGCACCTGCACCCCGAGGCGCAGGGCGAGCGATTCGTTCAGGCCCAGCTGCAGCCGCGGAGTCGCATACAGCACGCCTCCCCCCGTGTTCGGCGCCGCGGCGCCGTCCTCCTGGTCGGCGCGCGCGACGCGGCCATTGAGTTCGACGGCCACCGCGACCATCGGGGCGAGGTCGCGCTGGAGCGCGGCATTGACGAACAGGACGTCCCCATAGCGGTAGTCGTGCGCGTTGGCGGCGCACGTGCGTCCCGTGACGGAGGCGTACAGGTGCGCGGGCCCCGCGTCGTCGGCGGCGGCCACACCGAGCGACCACGCCGCGGCGCCACTGCCGGGCTGCAGGTGCTCGTCGGCGCGCTCGCCGCCGCGTCGCAGGTCGTTCGCTCCGAGCGGAGCCCGCACGCCCGCCATGAGGGCGGCCCACGTGTGGCGCCGCCCGAGCACGCGGACGTGGGCGAAGAGTTCGGGATCGCCGAGGCCGGCCAGTGACGACCGGTCGGATCCCGCGATGAGCACGCGCCTCACGACGGGCAGGCGCCCGACCAGGCGCAGCGCCGGACTCGGCGTCCACGTGCCCGCGAGCGAGAGCCGGGCTTCCCGTTCCTCCTCGCGGGGCGCGCCGGCGTCCTCGCCGGCGGAGTCCTTCGCATAGCGGTCGATCTCGGCCGAGAAACGCCAGGGGTTCGTCGCGAAGAACTCGTTGCCGACCAGGCGGTAGGTCGGGTCGCCGCACTGGCACATGGAGCACGCGAACGCCGGGGTGTGCGGGAACGCCGCGGCGCAGGTGACCGCCGCGATCACGGCGGTGAGAAGGCGCGAACGGTGCATGGGGACTCCGGCGGCCGGTGGTCGGGGATGGAAGCCGACGGCGCGGGTGACGCGCCCGGGACGACGCGAAGCGGCGACGATAGGACACGCGGCGCGGCGGGGCCAGTGCCCGACTCCCGGGGCTCCCCGCCGCGGGTTCGGCGGCGGACGCCGCCTGCGCTATGGTCGCGCGGTTCACCCGCACTCCGGACCGCTTCCCCGGGAGTTCCCCCCCAATGGAATACCGCAAGCTCGGCCGCTCCGGCCTCCAGGTGTCCGCGATCTCGCTCGGTTCGTGGACCACGTACGGCGGTTCGGTCGGCGACGACCAGACGACCCGCATCGTCCGCCGCGCGTTCGACGCGGGCGTCAACCTGTTCGACACCGCCGACGTGTACGTGAAGGGCGGCGCCGAGCGCGCGCTGGCCGAGGCGATCCGCGAACTGCCGCGCGAGCAGCTCGTGATCGCGACCAAGTGCATGGGCCGCGTGTGGGACGGTCCGCTCGGGCGCGGCCTGTCGCGCAAGCACATCTTCGACGCGCTCGACCAGAGCCTGGCGCGGCTGGGGCTCGACTACGTGGACCTGTACCAGTTCCACGCGCCCGACGCCGACACGCCGATCGACGAGTCGCTGCGCGCGTTCGAGGACCTGGTGCGCTCGGGACGCGTGCGCTACGTGGGCTTCTCGAACTTCGACCACCACCCGAAGCTCGCGGGCGAGGTCGCGGCCATCCAGAAACGCGCGGGCTGGACGCGCATGATCTCGTCGCAGCCGCGCTGGAACCTGGTGGACCGCCACGTCGAGAAGGAGCACGTGGCGTACTGCCGCCGCAACGGGCTCGGCATGATCGTGTACTCGCCGCTCGCGCAGGGCGTGCTCACGAACAAGTACGCGGGCGGCGCGCGCCCGGAGGGCAGCCGCGCGACGAACGACTTCAAGCACTTCCTCGAATCCGAGAAGGCGCTCACGCCCGAGAACGTCGCCGCCGCCGAACGGCTGGGCGCCTGGTGCGCGGCGCGCGGCCTCGAGCCGGCACCGGTGGCGATCGCGTGGGTGCTCCGGCACGACGTCGTCGCGAGCGCGATCACCGGGGCCACGAGCGAGGCGCAGCTCGAGCAGAACCTGAAGGCGCTCGAGGTGAAGCTCTCCGACGCCGAGTGGCGCGAGGTCGAAGCGGCGATCGCCGGGCCGAAGCCGGCCGCGAAGCGCTCACCGAAGAAGGCGGCCAGGGCCGCGAAGCCCGCGAAGAAGCGGCGGTAACCGCGCGGCGGGGGAACGCAGCGGGCCCGCGTCCGGTCGGCGCGGGCCCGCTGGCGTCGTGTGCGGCGTGCGGTCAGTTGGCGGCGGCCGCGACCCGGAACGGCACCGAGGCACGCGTCCGGTCCCAGTCCAGGTGCAGGACGGCGCCCTCGCCGGCCGGCTCGATCGAGATCGTGAAGCGCTCGAGGCTCTCGGGCAGGAGGCTCGTCGCGGCGTCGACGCTGAACAGGTCCTTCGCCGCGTCGTGCTCGGTGCCCCACTGGCCCGACTGCGAGTTCACGACGAACTTCCAGCCCGCGGGGCCCGGCACCGTCCACACCGAATAGGTGCCCGGCAGCAGCACGTGCCCGTCGAAGTCGAGCGTGCGGTCCGTGCGCAGTTGCGTCGCGGCGTTCGCGCCGGTGCGCCACACCTCGCCGAACGGCACGACGCCGCCGAACACGACGCGCCCGCGCCTGGCCGGCCGCCCGTAGTCGACCCACACGTGCGCGCCGCCCACGACCGCCGTGACGCTGTCGCGCGTCGACAGCGCGCCCATCGCGCCCGACGCCTTCTCGGCCGCCGTCCACGCGGCGTCGTACGCGGCCAGGTCGACGTTCGGCTCGCCGTGCACGGTGAACTTGCCCGTGCCCTCGAGCGGCCGCACGCCGAGCAGCCGGCCCTGCTTGTCGACACGCATGCGGAACGAGTCGCCGGAATCGCGCGTGACCTCGACGGAATCGGACCCCAGGCGGCGCAGGCTCACGTGGTTCGGCGCGTCCGCGCCGACGAACCAGATCGGGACGCCGAGGGTGTCGGCCTTGCCGGCCGCGAGCGTCTCGAGCATGAGCTGGTAGGACGCCCACGGGCTCGAGTAGGCCACGGGCATCGTGCCCGCGGGCGTGGCCGTGCGCAGCGTCTGCGTGCGGTCGCCGCGCGTCACCTGCGTGATGATCGAATCGCGCGTGACCGTGCCGTCGTAGCGCGCGGCCGGCGGCGCGCCGGGCGCCGCGCCCGGGGCCGCGATGTCGACCGTGAAGTGCGTGACCGCACCCCTCGCGTCGAGGTCGGACGCGTAGTGCCGCCGGGCGACGCGCGGCGAGCGCGCGACCTGCTCGACCTCGAGCCGCTTCGGCGTGCGCACCCAGGTCTCGACGGCGGTGGTGTCGTTGCCGAGCTCGACGACGAAGCCGCCGCCCTCCTTCGCGAATGCGGGCGCGGCGAGCAGGAGCAGCAGGCTGCAGGAGAGGGCGAAGCGGGCGGGCGTCATGGGGTACCTCGCGGAGGATGGACGGGAGGGAATCACTCGGAAGGCGCGCGGGAGACTACTCCTTTCGGGCCCCGGCCGCGCTCAGGCGCGCGCGTCGTCCTCGAGCGCCTGCCGGGCGCCGCGCGCGAGGTCGACCCGCACCAGCAGCCAGCCGCCGACCACGAAGAACGGCAGCAGCGTGAGCGTGGCCACGCGGCCGCCGTGCATGGCCTGGGTGACGACGGCGAACAGGATCGGGCCCACGACGCCGGCCAGCTTCTCGCTCACCGAGTAGAAGCCGAAGAGCTCGCTCACCTGCCGCTTCGGGACCAGCGAGGCGAACATCGAGCGCGACAGCGCCTGCGTGCCACCCTGGAAGAGCGCGACGAGCAGGGCGAGCGCCCAGAAGTGCCACGGCTTCGCGAGGAAGAACGCGAACAGGCTGATGCCGCAGTAGCCGGCGAGGCCCACGAGCACGGCGCGCTTCGGCCCCAGCGGCCGCGCGAGGCGGCCGAACGCGAGCGACGCCGGCGCGGCCACGATCTGCACCATGAGCAGCGCGCCGATCAGGTCCTTCTGCCCGATGCCGACCTCGGCGCCGTAGATCGTCGCCATCTTGATGATCGTGCCGATGCCGTCGGAGTAGAGCCAGAACGCCACGAGGAAGCGCAGCAGGTCGCGCCGCTCGCGCAGGTGCGCGATCGTGCGCCCGAGCTGGCGCAGCGTCGCGCCCGCGAGCTGCGCCGCCGGCACGCCGTGCGATTCGGCCTCGGGCTCGGGCACGTCGCGGAAGAGCGGAATCGAGAACAGCAGCCACCACGCCGCCGTGCTCGCGAACGCCACGCGCGCCGCCTCACCGGCGCCATGCAGGCCGAACATCGCCGGTTTCAGCAGCACGACGAGCTGCGCCGCGAGGAGCAGGCCGCCGCCCAGGTAGCCCAGCGCGAAGCCGCGCGCCGACACCGCGTGCATCTCGGAGTCGTGCGCGACGCCCGGGAGCAGCGAGTCGTAGAGCACGTTGCCGGTCGCGAACGCGATGAACGCGATGCCGAAGGCGAGCAGCAGCGCCCACCACGGGCCGCCGGGGATGGTGGCGAGCGCCGCGGTGCCGCCGACGCCGAGCAGCACGCAGGCGAGCAGCAGCGGCTTGCGCCGCCGCGTCTGGTCGGCGAGGGCCCCCGCGACCGGCGAGAGCACGGCCGTGACCGCGAGCGCCGCGGCGCTGCCGTAGCCCCAGAGCGCCGTCGCCTGGTGCGGCGCCATGACCTTGCCGGCGACACCCGCGAAGTAGACCGGCAGGACCGCCGCGACGACGCTGGTCGCGAACGCCGAGTTGGCCCAGTCGTACAGGCACCACGCGCGCTGGGCGCGCACGCGCGCGGGATCGCGCGGGAGGGCGGAAGCGTCGCGGCCGGGCTCGCTCATGCCGGAGCAATAGCCGAGCGCGCGTGCGCTGGGAAGCACGGAAATCGGCCGCCCCGAAACTGCCGGGGCGGCCGTTCGCGCAGCGCCGAAGCGACGCTAACGGCGCGGAGGGCGCGCGAAGCCCACCAGCCCGCCGCCGTCGCGCTCGTGCAGCC
>CAZIXL010000115.1:0-7782 GCA_964542885.1 uncultured bacterium | reverse complement strand
GTGAGTGTCAGGCTCCCGTTCCAGTAGTCGGTGATCGCCCGGGGGGAGGGAACCGGCTCGCCCTTGTCGAAAGTCGTCGAGCGCGAGTCGTCGAAGTTGCGCGAGATGTTGCCCGTGAGCGTGCCCTTGCGCCCCAGTTGGAGGTTCAGGTTCACGCCGCCGTTCAGGGTGAGCCGCCGGTCGTCGCGTTGTTTGGCCGAAACGCCGTCGGTCGTGCCCGAGCGTACGTTCGCGCTGTACGCCGGATCCAGCGTGAACGAGATGGCGGGAGAGGGGGTGTACTGGATCGAGGCCCGCAGCCCCGTGTTGTTCGCCTCGTCCGAGAGTTTCAAACTCTCGGGGTCGTCCGCCGCGTCCCGCGTGTAGCTGCCCCGGGGCTGCTGCTGGGCCGTGTGCGCGACGCGCACGCTCAGGCGCGGTGTGAGCACGGCGTTCAGCGTCGTGAGCGTGTTGTAGGTCAGCCCCAGCGTGTTCCGCTCGGGGGCGAACGGGTAGAAGCGGTAGTCGGCCGTGATCTGGTTGCTCTGCGTGACCGTGAGCCCCTGCAGCATCTGGTAGCTCCACGTCCACTCGCCCCGGTACGTGCGCGAATCGGTGTTCGAGGACGACGTCGAGCGCTCGATGTTGATCGTCCTCGACAACACGGTCTCGAACGCCGCGCCCGACGTGAGCCGCGCGGTGGGGTTGTAGCGGCCCTCGGCCCGGAGCGACTGGCGATAGGTGTCGCGCGGCGTCGGCGGGCGCGCCGAGTCGGCGGTGGCCTCGTAGCGGAAGCGCGAGAGGCTGATGCTGCTGCTGAGCTTCGCCTGCAGCCGCCGTCCGAGCGCGCGCTGGAACTGGGTGTCGGCGGAGCGGTTGACCGAGCGCTCGATGTAGCCGTACGCGCCGCGCTGCCGGGGATAGTCGGTGGTCTTGCGGCCGTCGGAGTAGTTGCCGTCCACCGCCCAGCCGCGCAGCACCCAGCGCAGGTTCGCCTTCCCTCCGCGGTCCTGGCTGCGGCCGTTCTGGGTCAGGCCGCTGCCCGCGTTGCCCGTGAAGTTGAGCTGGCGCTCGTTGTCGATGCGCACGCGCATCGTGCCGATCGCGCCCTCGTTCGCCTGGCGGATGCTGTTCACGGTGCCGAGGTCGGTGGGCGTGTCGACGCGCGTGCGGCGCAGGTTGTACGACAGGTTGAAGCCCACGGGACGCTGCGAGAACAACGTGAGGGTGCCCGCGAGGTTCGTGGCCAGGTCGAGCGCGCGCAGTTCGTCCACCGCGTCGGGGCGGCGCGTCTTGGCCAGGTTCGCGCTCGTGCCCCCCGACAGGTCGTGAGTGAGCCAGGACCCCAGCACGCTTCGCATGCGGCCGTCGGCGCGGCCGGTGAGGCCGCGCTTGATCTCGATCGCCCGCTTGTCGTCGTTCAGGTAGCCGCCGAGCAGGTTCAGGTCCGCGCTCGCACCACGCCGCCCGCGCCGCTGGGAGCGGGCGGTGAGCTTGAACTCGTTGAGCGTTTCCTGCTGGTTCGACGTGGACTTGGGATCGAAGCTGTCGAACAGCATCGTGTGCGCCCAGAGCCCGAACGACTGCCGGTCGCTCAGGCGGGCGCCGGCCTCGCTCGTCATGTCGCGCGTCTGTCGCAGCGTCGTGCTCGCGGCGTTCTCGTAGCGCTCGAGGTTCACGTTCGTGAGGTTGTTCGCGTACAGGGCCCCGTGCCGGACGCGGTACTCGGACGTGTTGGCCCACGTGCTGATCGTGCGGGTCGTGGTCCAGCCGCTCGTGAAGCGGAGCGTGTTCTCGTTCGGGAGGGAGCCGCGCCCGCCGGCGAGCGGGTTGAACCGTTCGCGGTCCACGACCACGCCGACGCTGTCCACGGGAACCGCCATGCTGTCCGCCAGGACCAGCAGCCGGTCGAGCGGGAAGCGATAGCGGATCATGAGCGCGCGGAGCGTGTCGGGCAGCATGCCGAGCGAGTCGGCGACGGGAAAGATGCCGTCGAAGTGCAGGTCCAGCGTGTCGCGGAGCAGCGTGGTGTCGGCGAACGCGTAGCGCGAGACCGGCGTCTGCTGCGCCCGGCCCGCCGGGGCGAACATCCCCACGGCCAGCGCGACCGGCACGGCGAGGATCAGGAGTCGGCGGAGGATCCGGGTCATTCCGCGGGTGGAGGGCTCCGATGGGGCCTGGGACCTGGGTGGACGCTCGCGGGCCGCCAGGGGTCCGCGCGCAGACGTTCGGACTATGCCATACCCCCGGAGGCGCCGTCCGGGTCGAAAAAGCTCCCCGGGGCCGGCCCGCCGGCAGCGATCGCCGCAGCGCCCCGAGGCGCCGCGTTCCGGGGCCCGGGACGGCCGTCGGGCCGCCCGGGCACGGACCCCGCTCGCGGCCGGCCCCGGGGCCCCCTGGGGCCTTATCGCACGATCCGGGCCGAAGTCCGGCGCCGCACCCGCCGATACCCTCCGCGGCTCGCGGTTCGGAACGGCCCGGCGTCGGCGCCGGCCCTCCGGGGCCCGCGAAGGTACATGCGCCGGGAACGCCAACGGCTTGCCGCTCCTGCGCTTCGGATGCTAGCTTGCGCCGGTTTCCGAGGGCACGGAGGCCCGGCCGGATCCGCACCCCGCTCATCTCCCCGCCACTTCCAGCCGGCCGCCCGACACGTCTCACCCCAGCACGATGAGGCAGGGATGTTTCTCGACAGCCTGATGGGGTTCTTCTCCACCGATGTCGCCATGGACCTGGGCACGGCGAACACGCTGGTCTGGGTCAAAGGGCGCGGCATCGTGCTCAACGAACCCTCGGTCGTCGCCATGGAGAAGGGGACGAACAAGGTCGCCGCGGTCGGCAACGAGGCCAAGCTCATGCTCGGCCGCACGCCCGACGAGATCAACGCCATCCGGCCGCTGAAGGACGGCGTGATCGCCGACTTCCAGGTGACCGAGCACCTGCTGCGCGTGTTCGTGCAGCGCGTGCAGAAGCACAAGTTCCTCGTGCGCCCGCGCATCATCATCTGCGTGCCGTCGGGGATCACCGAGGTCGAGAAGCGCGCCGTGATCGACTCCGCGGTGCGCGCGGGCTGCCGCGAGGTGCTGCTGGTGCCCGAGCCCATCGCCGCCGCGATCGGCGTCGAGCTGCCCGTCGACACGCCGACCGGCAACATGGTCGTGGACATCGGCGGCGGCACGACCGAGATCGCGGTGATCGCGCTGAACGGCATCGTCACCAAGAGCAGCATCCGCACGGGCGGCGACGAACTGGACGAGGCCATCTCGAACTACTCGAAGAAGGCCTACAACATGCTCATCGGCGAGCAGACGGCCGAGCGCATCAAGATCGAGATCGGCTCGGCGTTCCCGCTGCCCGAAGAGATGGACATGGAGATCAAGGGGCGCGACCTCGTTCGCGGCATCCCGCGCACGCTGCGGGTGTCGTCGGTCGAGATCCGCGAGGCGCTGCAGGAGCCGGTCGGCCAGATCGTGAACGCCCTGCGCGAGTGCCTCGAACGCACCCCGCCCGAACTGGCCGCCGACATCGTGGACCGCGGGATCTACCTGACCGGCGGCGGCGCGCTGCTCCGCGGGCTCGACCTGCTGATGCGCGAGGTGACGAACCTCAACATCCGGGTCGCCGAGGATCCGCTCACCTGCGTCGTGCGCGGCGCCGGGAAGATCCTGGAGAACCTCGAGGTCTACGAGAAGGTCATCCTGAGCGGCCACCGGGACTGACCCTTGGCGTCGATCCTGCCACCGGCCGAGCGCCGAAGCGTCGTCCTCGTGGCGACGTACACGGCGATCTCGCTCCTCCTGCTGGTGGTGGGGGATCACCTGCCCGTGGCGTGGATGCGCGGCGCCGGGGCGGTGCTGTTCGAGCCGTTCGACCGCGTCGTGCTCACCGGCGACCGCCTGCTCGCCGCGTGGCGCGAGAGCGAGGACCTGCACCGGCGCATCGTCCAGCTCGAGCTGGACGTGCAGCGGTTGCGCGTCGAAGGCGGCGAGAACCGCCGGCTGCGCGCCCAGCTCGAGCTGCCCGAGTGGCGCGGGCTGCCGCTGCGACCGGTCGAGGTCCTCGCGCTCGGTGGCGGCCCCACGCCGACCATCGCGACCCTCAGCGCCGGCGCGAAGCAGGGCGTGCGGCCGGGCGACGCACTGGTGACGGCCGACGGCCTCGTGGGGCGCGTGACCGAGGTGTGGCCAACGCTCGCGCGCGCCGCATTGCTCACCGACCAGAACCTGGCGATCGCGTGCGAGGTCGAGACCACGGGCGTGAACGGCGTCCTGCGCTTCACGCTCGCGCCGACCCCGCGCCTGGTCATGTCCGCCGTGCCGCTGGCCGACACGATCGAGGTCGGGCAGGAACTCGTGACGAGCGACCTCTCGCTGCGCTTCCCGCGCGGCATCCCGATCGGGCGCGTCGTGCGCGTGCGACGGGACGAGAACGGACTCATGCAGGAGGCGGAGGTGGCACCTTCGGCGAAGCTGTCGCGCCTGCGGCACGCGTTCGTGGCGCCGGGCCCCGAGGACCTCGTGTCCGGCGAGCCGCTCAAGCCGCGGCTCGAGTTCGAGCCCAACCGCATCGTGCCGCTGCCGGCGGCGCGCCGCGCCGCCACGCTGAAGCAGGTGCGCCTCGATTCGCTCGCGACGCTGCGCCGCACGGCGCACCGCGAGGCCGACGCGCGGGCCGCGGCGGCGCGGGCCGATTCGGCGGGGGCGGCGCGATGAGGCCGCTCGGCGGGTTCATGATCGTCGCTTTCGTGGCGATGCTGCTGCGCTCGACCGCGCTCTCGAGCCTCGCGGCGCGCGGCGTGGTGGTCGACGTGGTCGCGCTCGCCACGATCGTGTGGGCGCTGCGCCACGGCGACGCCTGGGGCGCCACGATGGGCTTCGCGCTTGGCCTGCTCTCCGACCTCGACGCCGCGCACTGGCTGGGGCGCCACGCGCTCGTGCTGTCGCTGCTGGGCTACGCGAGCGGGCGGCTGGCCGGGACGCTCGTGCGCGACAGCGCCCGCACGCAGTTCGCGCTCATCGGCGTGGCCGTGCTCGTGCACCAGTTGTGGAGCGCGGCGTTCGAGCTGGGGCGCGACACGGCGGGCCTGCCGTACCTGCTGGGGCGGGCGCTCGTCGCGACGGTGGTGACCGCGGCCGCCGGCGTGGCCCTGCTCTGGATGCTCCGCCGCCTGATCGGCCGATCGGTCTTCCATGCCTCCCGGACCACCTCAACCGGTTAGGGACCAGCGCTTCGGCGTCCTCTCGGCCCTGGTGCTCGCGGGCTTCGGCCTCGTCGTGCTCGGGCTGCTGCGGCTGCAGGTCGTGCAGCACGAGGAGTTGACGCGCCTGGCCGAGCAGAACCGCGTCCGGCTCGACGTGCTGCGCGCGCCGCGCGGGGCGATCCGCGACCGGTACGGCCGGCTGCTGGCCGACAACCAGCCCGCGTTCGACATCGTGTTCCGGCCCATGCCCGCCGAGAGCGCGGCCCGCGCCCGAGCGGCCATCACGCCCGCGTGGATCGCGCAGGTGGCCGCGCTGGTCGCCGACGACACGCTCGACGTGCGGCGCCGCATCGCCGAGGCGAACCGTACCGGGCAGACCGCCGTGCTGCGCCGCAACGCGCCCTACGCGGTGATGGCGGCCGTCGAGGAGCTGCGCGCCGACCTGCCCGGGCTCGACGTGCAGGTGACGCCGATCCGGCGTTACCCCGAAGGCGCCGCGGCCGCGCAGTTGCTGGGCTACGCCGGCGAGATCAACGACCAGGAGCTGGAGGAGCGCAAGGACGACGACTACCGGCTCGGCGACCTGATCGGCAAGACGGGTGTCGAGCGCCGCTACGAGCAGTCGCTGCGCGGGACCGACGGCGCCGAGTTCGTGGTCGTGAACGCGATGGGCAAGCGCGTCTCGGGCCTCGAGGGCAGCCCGCCACGCATGCCCGTTCCCGGGCACGACGTCACGCTCACCGTCGACCTCGACGTGCAGCGCGCGCTCGACGAGGCCATGAGCGGCGTCGTGCGCGGCGCCGCCGTGGCGATGGACCCGCGCGACGGCTCGATCCTCGCCATGGTCAGCCGGCCGCTGTTCGACCCGAACGAGTTCGCCAGCGGCATCTCGTTCGCCCGCTGGCGGGAGTTGACCGCCGACGGCGGCAACCCGCTCCTGAACCGCGCCATCCAGAGCGCCTACCCGCCGGGCTCCACGTTCAAGGTCGCCGCGATGCTCGCCGGGCTGCACTACAAGCTGGTCCGCGCCACGTCGCACCAGCCCGTGCCGTGCACGGGCGGCTACTTCTTCGGCGGCCGGCGCTTCAAGTGCTGGGAGTCGCGCGGGCACGGGTCGACCGACCTCGTCGGCGCGCTGACGCACTCGTGCGACGTCTACTTCTACCAGCTCGGGCTCGAGCTGGGCCTCGAGCGCATGATGACGATCGCGCGCGACCTGGGGCTGGGCGACCGCACGGGCGTGGACCTGCCGGCCGAGGCGAAGGGCCTGGTGCCCGACGACGCGTACTACGCGCGCCGCTTCAAGTCGTCGCAGTGGCCCCGCGGCCTGCTGCTCAACCTGGGCATCGGCCAGGGTGAACTGCTGGCCACGCCGATCCAGCTCGCGACCATGACGTCGATCGTCGCCAACGGCGGGCGCGCGGTGCGGCCGCACGTCGTCCGCTCGATCGAGGGCGACGTCGGTTTCCGCCTCGAGAAGCCGCTCGAGCCGGGCCTGCGCACCGACGCGGCGAACTGGGACGCGGTGCACGACGCGATGGAGAACGTCGTGCAGGCGGGCACCGCGCAGGGCGTGAAGATCCCGGGCCTGCGCGTCGCGGCCAAGACCGGGACGGCGCAGAACCCGCACGGGCGGGACCACGCCCTGTTCGTCTGTTACGCGCCGGTCGACCACCCGACCATCGCGCTGGCGATCGTGGCCGAGAACGCCGGCCACGGCGGCAGCGTGTGCGCGCCGATCGCGGCCTACACGCTCAAGCGCGTGCTGCTCGGCGACGCGCTCGCGGCCGGCGGCCGGCCGCCGGTGATCCCGCCCGCCGACTCGCTGGGGGTGGTCGGTGACTAGGCTCCGGCTCCCGGCACTCGACTGGCCGCTGGCGCTGGCCACGTTCGGGCTCATCGTCATGGGCCTGCTCACCGTCTACAGCGCGACTTCGATCCCCGGCGCGCACCAGGGCCTGTGGATGAAGCAGCTCCTGTGGTTCGGGCTGGCGTTCGTGGCCGCCTGGATCGTGGCCGCGATCCACTTCCGGCTCTACGACTCGCTCGCCTGGCCCCTCTACCTGGTGTCGCTCGTGCTGCTCGTCGCCGTGCTCGTGATGGGCTCGAGCCGCATGGGCGCGCGGCGCTGGATCGAGCTCGGGCCGCTCCAGTTCCAGCCGAGCGAGATCGCCAAGCTGGCGACCACGTTCGTGCTCGCGCGCTACTTCGACAACGCCCGGCTGAACCTGCGGCGCGTGCGCTGGTGGCTGCCGCCGTTGTTCATCACGATCGTGCCCTTCGTGCTCGTGGCCAAGGAGCCCGACCTGGGCACCGCCATGTCGTTCCCGGCGATGCTCGTCGCCATGTACTTCTGGGCCGGCATGCCGCCGGGGCGGCTGCTGCTCGGGCTGTCGCCCGCGTTCAACGTGGCGCTGTTCTTCGTGACCGGATCGGTGTGGTGGTTCGCCGGGCTGTTCGCGGCGTTGCTGGCGTTCGCGCGGCCCCGCCTGTCGCTGCTGCTGGCGATCGTCGCGCTCAACGGCGTGGTCGCGTGGCAACTCCCGCACCTGTGGGGACGGCTGCACGACTACCAGAAACGCCGCATCGAGACGTTCGTGAATCCC
>CAZIXL010000114.1:0-7783 GCA_964542885.1 uncultured bacterium | reverse complement strand
CTTGCCGCGCAGCGCCAGCACGCCGACCGCGCCGCGGTCCTTGACCGCGGACGCGGCCAGATAGACCGCGGCCGCGGACGCGCCGGTCTTCCCGCCCGCGACGAGCGCCACCAGGATGTAGCCCGCGTGCGCGATGCTCGAGTAGGCGAGCATGCGCTTCACGTTGCTCTGGAACAGCGCGGTCACGTTGCCCACGGTCATCGTGAGCGCGGCGAGCACCGTGAGGATCGGGCGCCAGTCGGTCTGGTAGTCCTGCATCGCGCCGAGCGTGAGCCTGAGCAGCGACGCGAACGCGGCGGCCTTCGCGCCCACCGACATGAACGCGGTCACCGACGTGGGCGCGCCCTCGTACGCGTCGGGCGTCCACATGTGGAAGGGCACGGCCGCGACCTTGAACGCGAACCCGGTCAGAATGAGCAGCCCGCCGACGATCAGCATGGGGTTGTCGCGCAGCGGCGAGTCGCCTAAGAAAGCCGCGATCACGGGCATGCGCGTCGTGCCCGTCGCGCCGTACACGAGCGCGATGCCGTAGAGCAGGAACCCGGACGCGAACGCGCCGAGCAGGAAGTACTTGAGCGCCGCCTCGTTCGATTCGAGCCGCGAACGCCGGAAGCCCACCATGATGTAGAGCGACAGCGACATCAGCTCGAGGCCGAGGAAGATCGTGATCAGGTCGTTGGACGCCGCCATGATGATCATGCCGAGCAGGCTCGACAGGAGCAGCGCGTAGTACTCGGCCTGGTTGATCATCGTGCGCTTGACGTAGTCCCACGAGACGAGCACCGACAGCACGCCGACGGCCACGAACAGCAGCGTGAAGAACACCGTCAGCGGGTCGTGCACGAACATGCCGCCGAACAGGTCACGCTTGTCGCCGGCGACCCGCCAGGCCGACCAGCCGGCCGTGGCCAGCGCCAGCAGCGAGACGATCCCGCCGCGGTTGCCGTTCGGGCGCGACGGCACGAACTCGAGCAGCAGCAGGACGAGCATCGCGACCGTGAGCGCGATCACGGGCCCGAGCGCCCACCAGTCGACGGGCAGGAACGAGGGCTGCGGCACCACGCTCATCGCGCACCTCCGCCGGCGGGCACCGCCGGGACCTCGCGCTCCGCGAGCACGGCCCCGGGCGCCGATTCGAGCGTCGCGAGCCGCTCGCGACGGTTCACCGTGGCTTCGATCGTGCGATCGAGCGCGGGCTGCATGCGTTCGAGGAAGGGCTGCGGCATGACGCCCATCCAGAAGATGAAGACCAGCAGCGGCGCGAACACCAGCCGCTCGCGCAGCGAGAGGTCCGAGAGCTTGCGGTTCTCCTCGTGCGTGACCGGGCCGAACGCGACGCGCTGGTACATCCACAGCATGTAGCAGGCCGACAGGATGACGCCGGTCGCCGCCAGCACCGCCCACCACTTCGCGTGCAGGAACGCGCCGAGCAGCACCAGGAACTCGCCCACGAACCCGTTCGTACCCGGCAGGCCGATGCTGGAGAGCATCACGACGAGGAAGATCGTGGCGTAGACGGGCATCACCTTCCACAACCCGCCGAAGTCGGCGATGCGGCGCGTGTGCCGCCGCTCGTACACGACGCCGACCAGGAGGAAGAGCGCGCCGGTCGACACGCCGTGGTTGAGCATGGTCATCATCGAGCCCGCGAAGCCCTGGGCGTTGAGCGCCATCAGGCCGAGCATCGCGAAGCCCATGTGGCTCACCGACGAGTAGGCGACGAGCTTCTTGAGGTCGGGCTGCACCATCGAGACGAGCGCGCCGTAGATGATGCCGACGATCGACAGCGCCGCGATCCACGGTGCGCACACCTCGAGCGCGTTCGGGAACAGCGGCATCGCGAAGCGGATGAAGCCGTAGCCGCCCATCTTGAGCAGCACGGCCGCCAGGATGACCGAGCCCGCGGTCGGCGCCTCGACGTGCGCGTCGGGCAGCCAGGTGTGGAACGGGAACATCGGCACCTTGATCGCGAACGCCACCGCGAACGCGAGGAACAACCACAGCTGGCGCGACGGCGCGATCGGCAGGGCGAGGAACGCCTGCAGGTCCCACGTGGGCACGCCCGTCAGGCTCTTCTGCATGAACCACAGCGACAGGAGCGCGACCAGCATGAGCACGCTGCCCGCCATCGTGTAGAGGAAGAACTTCACGGCGGCATACACGCGGCGCTGCCCGCCCCACACCCCGATCAGCAGGTACATGGGGATGAGCATCGCCTCCCAGAACACGTAGAAGAGCAGCAGGTCGAGGCAGAAGAACGTGCCCATCATGCCGGCTTCGAGGGCCAGCACGAGCGCGAAGAACTCGCGCGAGCGCTTCTCGACCGCCGTCCACGCCCCGAGGATCGCGATCAGCGTCGTGAACGTCGTGAGCAGCGCCAGCAGGCCGCTGATGCCGTCGACGCCGAGGTGGTACTGGGCGCCGATCGCCGGGATCCAGTCGAGCTTCTCCTCGAACTGGAAGCCGGGCTGGCCGGGCACCACCCGCCACCACAGGGGCAGCGAGAAGAGGAACTCCGCCAACGCGGCGACCGTGGCCCACCCCTTCACCTGCCGGTGGGCGCCGGCGGGCATGACGGCGATCAGCGCCGCCGCCGCGAGCGGGAAGAAGACCAGGAACGACAGCCAGGGGATCGGTCCCACTTACGACCTCAGGAAGTGAAGGAGCAGTGCGAGCACGCCGAGCGCCACGAACAGCGCGTACGTGCCGACGTATCCGGTCTGGAAGAGCCGCAGGACGGCGGAGAAGCCTTCGACCACGTAGCCGACGCCGTTCACGGTGCCGTCGACCACCTTCTCGTCCCAGAAGCGCCACAGGCGCACCGAGCCCTCGTAGATGGGCCGGACGACCGTGGCCTGGTAGGCCTCGTCCACGAAGTACTTGTTCTCGAGCGTGCGGTGCAGGCCCGGGAAGCGCGCGCGCAGCGCCGTCGCCAACTGCGGCTGCTGCAGGTACGCCCGGAACGCCATGACGATGCCGAACAGCGCCACCGCCACCGAGAGCACGATCAGGCCCCACTCGGCGCCGGCCGACATGTGCGCCATGTGCACCTCGGGCACGCCCTCGACCGGCCCCATCACCGGCTCGAGCCAGCGCTCGAAGAGGTGCCCGCCCTCCTGGAACGGCATGCCGACGAAGCCGCCGACCGCCGAGAGCACCGCCAGCACCGCCAGCGGCAGCACCATGTTCCAGGGCGATTCCTTCACCGGGCCGCCGTGCGCGTCGTGGCCGTGGTCGGCGTGCCCGTGGTCGCCGTGCCCGTGCGAGGCGTGCTCGGCCGCGACGTGCGCGTCGTGCAGCGAGGCCGCCGCATGCTCCTCGAACCGCGGCTTGCCGCGGAACGTGAGCACGTACAGGCGGAACATGTAGAACGCGGTGATCGCCGCGCCGACCACGCCCGCGAGCCAGACGCCGTAGTGCCCGGTCGCGAACGCGCTGTGCAGGATCTCGTCCTTGCTGAAGAAGCCGGCGAACGGCGGGATACCCGAGATGGCGATCGTGGCGACCAGCATCGTCGCGTGCGTCCACGGCATCTTCCCGGCCAGCCCGCCCATCTTCCGCATGTCCTGCTCGTGGTGCATGCCGAAGATGACCGAGCCGGCGCCGAGGAACAGCAGCGCCTTGAAGAAGGCGTGCGTCATCACGTGGAAGATGCCGGCGCCGAACGCGCCCACGCCGCAGGCGAAGAACATGTAGCCGAGCTGGCTCACGGTCGAGTACGCCAGCACGCGCTTGATGTCGTTCTGGGCGAGGCCGATCGTGGCCGCCATGAGCGCCGTCGCGGCGCCGATCACCGCCACGACCTCGAGCGTGGTCGGAGCCAGCAGGAACAGCACGTGGCTGCGCGCGACCATGTAGACGCCGGCCGTGACCATCGTGGCCGCGTGGATGAGGGCCGACACCGGCGTCGGGCCCTCCATCGCGTCGGGCAGCCACACGTAGAGCGGGATCTGGGCGCTCTTGCCGGTGGCGCCGAGGAACATGAGCAGCGTGAGCGTCGTGACGATCGCCCCGCCGGCCATGAACACGTGCGGTGCCGCCGCGAAGACGCGCTCGAAGTTGACCGAGCCCGTGAACGCGATGAGGAACATCACGCCCAGCACGAACCCGAAGTCGCCGATGCGGTTGACGATGAACGCCTTCTTGCCCGCCTCGCTGGCCGAGTGCTTCTCGTACCAGAAGCCGATCAGCAGGTACGAGCAGAGCCCGACGCCCTCCCACCCGACGAACATCAGCAGGTAGTTGTCCGCGAGCACCAGCGTGAGCATCGCGAACATGAAGAGGTTCAGGTACAGGAAGAACCTGCGGTAGGACGGGTCCTCCCACATGTACCCGGTCGAGTACAGGTGGATCAGGAAGCCGACGCCCGTCACGACCAGCGTCATCACCGACGACAGCGGGTCGAGCAGGAACGACACGTCGACCGAGAAGTCGCCCACCTTCATCCAGGTGTAGACGGTGTCGACGACGACCCGGTCCTCCTCGGGGCGCTGCGCCAGCTGGAGCACCGAGCGGGCCGCCCAGAGGAAGGCGACGCCCACCGCCCCCACGGCCAGCACCGAGGTGCCCCGTTTCCCGAGTCGGTCCCCGATCAGGAGGTTCAACGCCACCGCCGCGAGCGGCAGGGCGGGGATGAGCCACAGCATCGGATGTTCCACGGCCGTCCTAGCCCTTCAGCAGGTTGATCTCGTCCACGAACACCGTCTCGCGGAGACGGAACACGTTGACGATGATGGCGAGCCCGACCGCCACTTCGGCGGCGGCCACGGTCATGACGAAGAAGACGAAGATCTGCCCGTCGAGCGAGTTCATCTGCCGCGCGAAAGACACGAACGCGAGGTTCGCGGCGTTCAGCATGAGCTCGATGGACATGAAGATGACGAGCGCGTTGCGGCGCACCAGCACGCCGACCACGCCGATGCAGAACAGCACGGCGCTCAGGGCCAGCGTCCAGCCGAGCGGGATCATGCGGCCTCCGCGTCGGCCGGCGTCGCGCGGCCCTTGGCCAGGACGATCGCCCCGACCATCGCCACGAGCAGCAGCACCGACGTGACCTCGAACGGGAACAGGAACCGCGAGTACAGCACCCGGCCGATCGCCACCGCGTTGCCCGTCCCCGGATCGGGGGGCACCGGCGAGACCGGCCCGGGCGCCCAGCCGCGGTTCGCGATCAGCACCGCGAACAGCAGCAGGAGCGCACCGACCATCCAGCCGATGCCGCGGCGCACGGCGATCTGGGCGCCGGTCTCCACGTCGTGCTGGAGGTTCAGGTACATGATGACGAACAGGAACAGCACCATGATCGCGCCGGCGTACACGATGATCTGCACCATGCCGAGGAACTCGGCCTGGAGCAGCAGGTAGATGCCCGCGAGCGAACAGAACGACAGGACCAGGAACAGCGCGCTCGTCACCGGGTTGCGGTGCACGATCACCATCACCGCGGTGGCCACGAGCAGGGCGCCGAAGCCCAGGAACAGGTAGGGAACCATCAGCCGTTGGCCCTCCAGTACAGCCAGCCGGTGGCGATCACGATGTTCGCGATGGCGACGGGCAGCAGCACCTTCCAGCCGAAGTTCATGAGCTGGTCGTAGCGCAGGCGCGGGAACGTCCAGCGCACCCAGATGAAGAAGAAGAGCAGCGCGAACAGCTTGAGCAGGTACCACACGATCCCGATCGACTCGGGGCCCGGTCCGTGCCAGCCGCCGAAGAACAGCGTCACGCAGATCGAGCTGATGACGATCATGTTCATGTACTCGCCGAGGAAGAACATCGCCCACTTCATGCTCGAGTACTCGGTGTGGAAACCGGCCACGAGTTCGCCCTCGGCCTCGGGGAGGTCGAACGGCGCGCGGTTCGTCTCGGCGAACATCGTGATCAGGAAGACCACGAACGGAACGAACAGGTACCAGTGGAAGATGCCCCAGTTGGGCAGCACGAGCGGCAGCCCGGGGATCGGCTGGTAGGTGCCGGCCTGCGCCTGGACGATGCCGACGAGCGACATCGTGCCCGAGCGCATGAGCACCGGGATGATCGACAGCCCCATCGCCAGCTCGTACGAGATCATCTGCGCCGAGGAGCGCAGGCCGCCGAGCAGCGCGTACTTGTTGTTCGAGGACCAGCCGCCCAGCACGAGCGCGTACACGCCCAGGCTCGACATGGCCAGGAACAGCAGCAGGCCGACGTGGATGTCGGTCACCACGAACGCGGGCGGCGGGCCCATCGGGATCACCGAGAACGTCGCGATCGCCGGGAACGCCGCCAGCACGGGCGCGACGTGGAACAGGATCTTGTTGGCGCCGGCGGGTGTGAACTCCTCCTTCATGAGGAGCTTCACCACGTCGAGCGGCGTCTGCAGCAGGCCCAGCGGGCCGACCCGGTTGGGACCGGTGCGCGCCTGCATGTGGCCGCAGATCTTGCGCTCGGCGTAGATCAGGTACGTCACGACGCCGAGCATGATGCCGAGGATGATGGCGAGCTTGACGACCGCCCAGAACGCCACCTGGAAGACTTCGTTGCCCCAGAGCGCGGTCATGAATTCCCCGTGGCCCCCGCCGCGACGCCCGAGGCGGCGCGCGCGAGCTTCACCTGCAGCCCGGCGCCGGACGGCGCGCCGAGACGATTGAGTTCGGCCTCCGCGAGCGCGTAGGGCACGAACACGGCCCCCGGCGGCACGGAGTCGTCGGGCTCGAACGGCAGCGTGAGGCGGCCGGCCGGGCCTTCCAGCGTCACCGCGTCCCCGTCGGCGAGCCCCAGCTTCGAGGCCTCGGCGCCGTTCAGGAACGCGCGGGCGTGCTTCGCCAGCTGCGCGAGCGTCGGCGCGCGGCCCGACAGGCTCCCCTGCGCGAACAGCGTGCCGCCGGCGAGCAGCCAGTGCCCCGTGCCCGCGGGCGCTGCGGCGGCTTCGGCCGGCGCGAGCGACGCCGCGACGCGCACGCCGTCCCACACCCAGCCGTTCGGCAGCAGCGCCGCCCAGCTCGCACCCAGCCAGCCGGGCACGAGCCGCGCGATCTCGCGGAAGACGTCCTCGGTGGTGCGGTACTTCCAGCCCGCCCCGAGCGCCTGCGCGACCGCCTGGAAGACCTCCCAGTCGGCGCGCGCGCCGCGGCGCGGCGAGAGCGCGCGCGTGCTCTTCTGCAGGCGGCGCTCGCAGTTCACGACGACCCCGTCCTTCTCGGCGAACGCCGCGGCCGGGAACACGACGTGCGCGGCCTGCGCGGTGCCGGTCAGGAACAGCTCGTTCACGATCACCAGCTCGGCCGTGGCCAGCGCCTTCTCGACGAGGGCGCGGTCGGGCGCGCTGCGCAGCACGTGGTCGCTCGCGATCCACAGCGCCTTCACGCGCCCGGCGGCGGCGGCCTCGAGGATGCCGCGGGCGTCCAGCCCGGGCGTCGCGTCCAGCGTGCGGCCCCAGGATTTCTCGAACGGCTCGCGGCCCGCGGCGTCGCCCACCGGCACGTAGCCCGGCAGGTGGTCGGGCACGAGGCCCATGTCGAGCGCGCCCTGCGAGTTGCTGTTCGGGCCGGCATACATCACGGCCGAGCGCTGCGCCGTGAGCGCACCGCTGGCCCACGCGAGGTTCTCGATCGCCTGCAGCAGCGCCGGCGCCTGCGCGTGCTCGGCCACGGCGCGGCCGAACACGATCGCCTTGCGCTCCGCCTCGCGCAGGCGCTTCGCGGCCGTCGCGACGGCGGCCGGCGCCACGCCGGTCTCGCGCTCGATCCGCTCCGGCGTCCAGCCCGCGAGCGCGGACTTGAGCGCGCCGAGCCCGGCCGCGGCCTCC
>CAZIXL010000113.1:0-7799 GCA_964542885.1 uncultured bacterium | reverse complement strand
ACACCTACTACGGCAACTTCTCGGTGTTCCAGTCGGCGCCCGACCACTGGGCGGTGAAGCAGCTCTTCCCGGTCGTGCCGCTCCACCGGCTGAACGAGCGGCCCACGCGCCGCGGCGTGATCGCCGACCTCACGTGCGATTCCGACGGCAAGATGGACCACTTCATCGACCTGCGGGACGTGAAGAATTGGCTCGAGCTGCACGCCTACGACGGCTCGCCCTACTACCTGGGCGTGTTCCTCGTCGGTGCCTACCAGGAGATCCTGGGCGACCTGCACAACCTGTTCGGCGACACGAACGCGGTGCACATCGCGCTCGACGAGGACGGCTACCGCCTCGTCGAGGTGGTCGAGGGCGACTCGGTCACCGAGGTGCTCGGGTACGTGCAGTACTCGAAGCAGAACCTGGTGCAGCGGCTGCGCAAGGCCAACGAAGAGGCGTTGCGCCGCGGGCTGCTGACCTTCGAGGAGTCGGCGCTGCTCATGAAGCGTTACGACGAAGGGCTGGCCGGCTACACGTACCTCGAGGAGGAAGAGCCCCTGCGCCTCCCGGGCAACGGCAGCAACGGGGCCAAGACCGCGGCGCCGAACGCGGCGCCCGCGAGCGCCCCCGCCACCGAGCGGGCCGAACGGGGCGCGACGCTCCGCTAGCGATCGCCCGGCACCCCGGAACGAACCCGGCGCGGGTCCCTTGCGGGCCCGCGCCGGGCTTCACTTCCCTGTGAACGGGCTCAGGCCGCGCGGGCCATGGGCTCGTCGTCCTCGTCCTCCGTGTCCTCGTCGTCGAGGTCGTCCGCGCCCTGCGGGCCGGTCCCGATCGCCGCGCGCATGCGGCCGACGATCTCGCGCTCCTCGCGCAGGCTCTCGACCATGCCCTCGGCCTGGCGCAACAGGGTCTTGAGCGAGCCCGACTTCTCGACCGCCTGGTCCACGAGCACCTTCTGGCCCTGGAGCGACTCGAGGCTCGAGTGCACGTCCACGAGCAGGGCCTCGGCGCGGGCGAGCCGCTCCTCGGCCTTCGCGACCTGGCGCTTGCGATCGTCGACCGCGCTCGACATGTCGCGCACCTCCTGCAGGCGGGCCATGACGCTGTCGAGCAGCTTGCGGCTCTCGGCGATCTCGCGCTGGGTCGAGGTGATCTCGCGCACCTCCGAGGCGGTTTTCTCGGCCATCGCGAACATGCGATCGAGGTCGGCCTGGAGGGCGTCCACGGTGGTCTGGCGCGCGGCGAGCTGCTCGAGCGAGCGGGCGACGTCCTCCTCGACGAGGTTCCACTTGGCCATGCGCTCCTCGAAGCGGTCCAGTCGCCGCTCGACCGGCTGCAGGTCGGTCGCCCGGTGTTCGAGCTGGGTCGCGGTCTCGTCGAGATCCGACAGCCGCTGCTCGGCGGCCGACAGGGCGTCGGTGAGGCGGGCGGCCAACTCCTCGAGCTGCTGGGCCGACGCGGCCGACTCCTGCCGCAGGGCGGAGGCCTTCTGCAGGTCCTTCTTCGCGCTCTCGAGCGACTGGTGCCGCTGCTCGAGCTCCTTCTTGAGCGTCTGCGTGCGGTTCGCGAGCGCCTCGACGGATTCGCAGCGCTCCGCGATCCCGTCCACCCGGCGCCGCGTCTCTTCGGACTCGCGCCCGGCCTCGGCCAGCGACGCGGCCGTCTCCGCGACGACCTTCGCGATGCGCGCGGCTTCGTCGGCCTGCGACGACAGCCCCGTGAAGCGCTGCTCGGCGGCCTCCATGCGAACCATGAGCTGGCGGCCCCGCTCGTCGAGGTTGCCACCCAGGGTGCCCAGGCTCGTGAGTCGGCCCTGCAGGTCCTCGACGAACGCGCGACGCGCCTCGATCGTCTCGAGCGACTCGCGGATCTGCCGCGTCTGCTCCTGGGCGTGGTCCACGATCGGGCGCAGCGCCTCGATCTCGACGGCCTTCGCCTTGAGCGCGCGCGCGGCCTGCTCGACCGACGCCAGCCAGGTCTTCGTCTCCTGCTGGCCGGCGTGCGCCCGCGACAGCTCCTCGTGGGCGAGTCGCGTCTGCTCGAGCGCGTCCTTCACCTGCGCGTGCGCGCCGCGCAGCTGCTCGAAGTCGCGCAGCGCGGCCTCGACGGCCGGCCGCGCCTCCTCGATGCGGGCCACCTTCGACGCGGTCTCCGACGCGGTCTTCGCGACGTCGTCCAGGTCGCGACGCACGCCCTCGAGCTTCGCCGACTCCTCGCGCACCTGGCGCACGTCCTCGGACATGGACTGCAGCTGGCCCGACAGGCCCTGCGCCTGCGCCATGAGGCCGGCGACCGTCTGGCTGGAGTCCGACAGGCCCTTGAAACGGGACTCGAACTCGCTGAGCGCGCCGCGCACGTCGGTGACGCGCTGGCTCACGGACTCGAGGCCGTGGCTCTCGAACTCGAAGCGCTCGACCGCCTTCTTCAGCTCGTCCTGCGCCGCGGCGAGGTCGATGCGCATCTCACGCGCCTGTTCGTCGGTGTCGCGCTGCAACTGGCCGATCTCGCGCGAGCGCTCGATGACCGTCTCGTGCAGCGACTGGAGCGAGGTGACCTGGTCCTGCATGCCGCCGAGGAACGCCTCGTTCGACTGCAGCTGCTTCACGCCCGCGTCCACCTGGCGCATGGCGCGGTCCAGGTTCTCGGCGCGCGCGATCGCGGTCTCGATCCCGTCGCGCTGCGCCTCGAGCGCGGCGTTCTTCTGGGCGACGACGTCGCCGAGCGCCTTGAGCGTCCCGATCTGGCGCTTCAGGTCGTCGATCGTGTTCTGCACGCCGTCGAGCCCGCGCACGGCCTGCGACACGCTCGCGACGCGGCGCTCCTTGTCCTGCAGGTCGCGGCTCAGCTCCTCGCGGCGCCGGTCCAGCGCCTCCATCTTGGTGGTGGCCAGCTTGTGCGCGTCGAGCAGCCGGTCGTGCTGCTGGCGCAGTTTCGTGAGCTGTTCGCCGGTGCCGTCCACCTGCCCGCGCAGCGTGCCGACGTCGTCGCGCACGACCTGGAAGGGCTTCTCGACCTCGAGGAAGCTCTCGAGCCGCTCGCGCAGCGACAGGGCCTGCTCGATCTTGGTGCCGATCTCGTCGAAGCTGCCGCGAATGCTCCGCGCGTCCTCGAGCGCCTGGATCACCTGCGACTCGGCGCGGTGCTGGCCCTCGACCAGGCTCTCGACGCGCTCGTGCATGGACTCGAACTTGGGCACGAGCTGCACCATCGCACCGAAGCGCTTCTCGAGGTCCGCGATCCGCTCGCCCACGTTCTCGACGTCGGACTCGGCCTTCGCGATCGGCTCCCCGAGCGTCTGCAGGTGCTCCGACGACTGGCGGATGCTGGTGAGGAGGGCCTCGAAGCGGACGCGCTCCTGCTGCATCTCGGCCAGGATCGCGCGCATTTCGTCGGTGAGCTCCCGGTCCTTCGAGCCGCTGCCGAGGAAGTTCTTGAGCAAGGGGGCCATCGGTCACTCCTGTGCTTGGCGTGTCGTCGTCGGGCCGGGCAGGACCGGCCGGCTGCTCGCGAGGGATCGGCTCCCGCGGGGAGGTCGGGAGGACCGCAACGCGTGGCCGCTCTGCAAGACCCGGACCTCTCCCGGCGGCCGGGATTTGCCGGGGGCACGCCGGCCCGACACGCGAGGGACGCTGTGGGCCGGGAAAGGGGCCGCGCAGCCGCTGCGCCGGAGGCGCGTGCGCGGCGTCCTGCCGGCCAAGGAGTTAGCGCGAGGCGGTCGCGGTGCCTGGCGGCGGGTGCGGGCTGGGAGTGGCCGACCGGGCGCCGCGGCCAGCGACGAAGCGGCCGCGGCGCCCGGCCCGGAGGTCGGGCCCCGCCCCCCGGCGGCGTCCAGATTTGCGCCGCAGCGGCCGTCGGCCGGCCGGTCCCGAGCCGCCCGGCGGGCCGCCCGACCACATGTCCGCTCCCGCCGAAAGCGCCCGCGGGGGGTGGCGAGGTGTCGCTCTCGGTCTGCTGGCCGGGCTCCGCTCGCGATGATTCGTGGCTCGCAGGCTGCATCTGCCGGTGGTGGATCGCCAGGGAACGCGCTCAGCGACCGAGCAGTACGCGCACCCGGGCCCGGGGCGAGCGGGCGCGCAGCACGAGGCGCACCCAGGCGACGTCACGGTTCTCGCCGAAGCCCGCGAGTTCGAACGTGCCGTCGCCGCGCTCGAGCCCGAACGCGTCCACCTCCTGCTCCCGTCCGTCGCCGAACCCGATGGCCAGCCGCTCGAACTGCACGCGGCCCTTCACCCGCAGGTAGAGCCCGCAGCCGGCGTCGCGCACCGGGAGCGTACACACGCGGCGACCTTCCTCGCGCGCGAGCACGACCTGCGGGGCGTCGGTGCCCGGACGTCGGGCGAAGCCCGCGAGCCGCAGGACCAGCCAGGCGGGACTCGCGAAGCCGGTCGAGAGGAAGGGACCCGAAACGGGAGCGGGGCCACCGCGCGGTCGCGCGTGTGCCCGCGAGACGTGTCGCGCTTCGCCGTCGTCCGCACGGGCGCCGCCCGCGGCGTGCGCGGTCGCCGCCACCGCGAGGAACGCGAAGGTCGCGAACGTGGCTCGTGTCGCCGCCCGGAGTCGGTGCGGGGTCGCCATGCGCGGCCTATCGGCCGGCGGGCCCCGCGACCTTGAGGTCCGCGTGAGGAGCAGGGCGGCGGCGCCCCATGTCCCGAGCGCGCCGATGCCGGCCCCGCCGATGGGGGGCTCCACGCTCCCGAGGCGCGCCGAGCCTGCGCGCAAGGGCCGAGGTTGCCTCTTCGTGTGCGAGGTTTCGTATCGCAAAACAGTGGCACCGGGAATACGGAGCGAAGTGCACCCTTGACCCGCTCGGCTGCGGGAAGGAAAGTGAACCGCGGACGGATGTTGAGCGTCTCAATGCCTCGCGGAGTACCCGGTCGCAGGTGCCGAGACGCCTAACCCCCCCGCCGGCCTCACGCGTGAACACCCCCCGCGCACGTCGTGGTCCCCGAATGGATGGGTCGCGCCCCATCACCATCGAGACGTGAAATGGAGGTCACCATGAAGCTGACTGGCTACCCGTTCGCCCGCTGGTTCGCTGCACTCGTCGTCGCCGGCGCCGCCGTCGTTGCGGTCGCGCCCGCGGCGCACGCGGCCTTCCCGCTCCGCAGCCCGCAGGTCGTCGTGAATCCCGGCGACGGCTCGCTGCAGGGTTACTTCAACAGCGTCGGCGAGAACATCACCGTCGCGACCGACCAGCTCGACGCCCAGACGTGGAGCACGTCGATCTCGGGCAACTCGACGCTCACGCTCATGCTCGAGATCGCCGGCAACGCGGCGGGCAACTCGATCGGCGTGTACAACGGCAACGACGCGGCCCCGGTGCTCTACCAGGTGTTCCCCGGCGCGGCGACGGTCGGCTGGTACGCGACGGCCCACTTCGGCGCGGGCGGCAGCCTGGTCGTGAGCCTGTTCGACCAGAACGCCGTGCTGCAGGGCCAGTCGGCCTATGCCGGCGTCGACAAGAACAACTTCGGCTTCTACCTGCAGGGTCCGGGCGGCCTGTTCTACTCGCAGGACTACCGCAACGGCTCCGGCGCGGCGCACGTGCTGACGTTCGCCGGCACGGGCGTCAACTACGGCTCGTGGTGGCAGTGCTTCGAGGACCTGCCCGCGGGCAGCACGGACAACGACTTCAACGACGCCGTGCTGTTCGTCGAGTCGATCGCCCCGGTGCCCACCGAGCAGCAGTCGTGGGGCCGGATCAAGAACCTGTACCGGTAGGCCCCGTCCGCGTTCCGGGAACCCCTGTGTGAGAGACCTCACGCGGGGGTTCCTGTTTCCTGCTTTGCACGGGCGCCGGGCCCCTTCGCGCTGCTAGAATTCCCCGGCATTCGCCCTTTCCCCCTGGGCGCTCGCGCCAGCCCGACCACGCGCCGCCGAGCGTCCTCGCGCAGCCCGGAGGGAACATGAGCCCCCGCACCCCGCTCCGCACCGTTCGCCGGTACGCAAGGGTCCTGCTGCTGCTCGCGACCACGTCGGTCGCGGCCGCGAGCGCGCGTGCGGCGACGTACTACTCGCAGGGCAACCTCGACGCCGACGCCCTGGCGAGCTGGAACTCGGTGCGTACGGGTGGCGGCAGTGCGCCCGCCGATTTCGTCTCGGGTGACGTGTTCGTGGTCCGTGACACCGATACGCTCGGCCTGGCGGGATCGTGGTCGATCTCGGGGGCGGGCTCGGCGCTTCAACTCGAGGCCGGCGGCGTGCTCGTCGTGACCGCACCCGAGACGCTCTCGGTCGCGTGCGTGCTGACCAACCTCGGGACGCTCGAGGTGCAGGGCATGCTGCGCTTCGGCCCCGGCGGCTCGTTCGATCCCGCCAGCACGACGCCGCCGTCCTACGGCGTGGGCTCCACTCTGGCGTACGCGAACAGCGACTCCGTCGCGGCCGGCGGCGAGTGGACGGGCAGCGGCGTCGTGGGGGCGGGGGTGCCGGACGGCGTGCGCATCGAAGGCACGGGGGTCGTTACGACCCCGGCGGGCATTCGGGGCGTGGCCGGTGCCGTCGACGTGGTGGCGGGCGTGCTCGCGCTCGATCCCACGGCGGGCGTGCTCGAGGTCGGTGGCGACTGGTCGGTGGCGGGGGATTCGGGTTTCGCCGCGAATGGTCGTACGGTGCGGCTCGTCGGCGCCGCCGACCAGGCGCTCGCGAGCGGCGGCGCACACTTCGCGACCCTCGAGGTGAACAAGTCCGGTGGCGTGGTGAACCTGCTCGCCGACGCGACGGTGGATTCGAGCTGCGCGCTCGTGGCCGGCAACGTCGTGACCGGGGCGAACGCACTGGTCGTGGGTTCGGCGGGGACGATCGCCCGCACGTCCGGGCACGTCGTCGGCTCGTTGCGCAAGACCGTGCCCGCCGGAATCGCGAGCGTGGCCTTCGAGGTCGGCGACGCCACCGCCTACGCGCCCGTGAGCGTCGCGGCGACGGGCGCCGGCTTCACGAGCGCGTTCGAGCTCACCGCGTCCACGGCCCCGGGCGATGCCGCGGGGCTCGACAGTTCCGGGCTCGATCCGGCGCGCACGGCGAACCGGACGTGGACGCTTTCGGCTGTCGGGTACTCGGGCGGCCCGTTCGACCTCGGGCTCGCCTTCGACGCGGGCGATCTCGACGCGGGCGCCGACCCCGGGCGCTTCGTCGTGCGACGGTTCGAGTCCGGCAACTGGGTGGCGACCGGCACCGGCACGCGAGGGGCGTCGAGCACGCAGGCGCTGGGCGTCGACGCATTCGGCGAGTTCGTGGCGGGCCAGCAGGCGATCGCTCGCTACGACGTGGCGGCCCCCTCACCGCAGGTGGTGGGCGACACGTTCACCACGACGGTCACGGCCCGCGACGCGATCGGGGAGCCGGTTCCGGACGACAGCTCGACCGTCGTGACCATGAGCAGCGACGCGTTCGTGTCCTACGACGCCGACGGCAACGCAGCCTTTGGCGACAGCACCAAGGCGCTCGTCGGTGGCTCGCTCGCCATCGACACCCGCGGCGATTCCGCCGGAGTCGTCACGCTCCTCGCCTCCGACGCGAACTCGAAGAGCGGAAGCCTGGGCGGCTTCGTCATCGAGAAGCTCTTCACGATCGATACCGCGACGCTACCGCGGGGCGCGGTGGGCCAGGCCTACGCCGAGACGCTGCTGGCGAGCGGAGGCGTTCCGCCCTACGGCGGTTGGACCGTCACAGCCGGGACGCTGCCTGCCGGCCTCACACTCGACGCGAACACCGGTGCGATCGCCGGCACCCCGACGACGGCGGAGACGCAGGCGTTCACGGTGCAGGTCGCCGACTCGGCCGGTCACCTGGCGACGCAGTCGCTGTCGATCACG
>CAZIXL010000112.1:0-7824 GCA_964542885.1 uncultured bacterium | reverse complement strand
TCGGCCACGCGCTCGCGGACCGCGCGGCCGCGAGCGAGGCGGTGGATCTCGAGCGCTTCGCCGACCATGCTGCCCACCGTGAGACGCGGGTTGAGGCTCGAGTACGGGTCCTGGAAGACGACCTGCATGCGGCGGCGCAGGGCGCGCATCTCGGCGCGCGCGAGCCGCGTCACCTCGATCCCGTCGAAGCGCACCTCGCCCGAGGTGGGCTCGACGAGCCGCAGCACCGCGCGGCCGGTGGTCGTCTTGCCGCAGCCGCTCTCCCCCACCAGCCCGAGCGTCTCGCCCCGTGCGACGTCGAAGCTCACGCCGTCGACCGCGCGCACGTGCCCGGTGACGCGGCCGAAGAGCCCGCGGCGCACCGGGAAGTGCTTGCGCAGGTCACGCACCTCGAGCAGCGCCCGGCTCACGTGCGCACCCCCGTGCCACCCGCGGGATCGAGCGTCCCCGCCGCGATCTCGTCCGCGCGCCAGCAGCGCACCGCCCGGCCCTCGCCCCGCGCCTCGACCGGCGGCTCGGCCTCGCGGCAACGGGCCTGCGCGACCGGGCAACGCGGGTGGAAGCGGCAGGCGGCCGGAAAGTGCGCCGGGTCGGGCACCGAACCCGGGATGACGCGCAGCCGCCCCGCGCGCTCGCCGAGACGCGGCAGCGAGGCGAGCAGCCCCGCGGTGTACGGATGGAGCGGGCCGGCGAAGATCTCGCGCACGCCGCCCGACTCCACGACCTGCCCGGCGTACATGACCACGACCCGGTCGGCGTTGCCCGCCACGACGCCCAGGTCGTGCGTGACCAGCAGCACCGCCATGCCGAAGCGTTCCCGCAGCGAGGCCAGCAGCTCCAGGATCTGCGCCTGGATCGTCACGTCGAGCGCCGTCGTCGGCTCGTCGGCGATGAGCACCGCCGGCCGGCACGCGAGCGCCATCGCGATCATCACGCGCTGGCGCATGCCGCCCGAGAGCTGGTGCGGATACTCGTCGGCGCGCTGCTCCGGTGCCGGGATGCCCACGAGCCGCAGCATCTCGATCGCGCGCGCCCGCGCCTCCGCCTTCGTCGCCTTCTCGTGCGTCTCCACGACCTCGGCGACCTGCGCCCCGCACGTGTGGACGGGATTGAGCGAGGACTGCGGCTCCTGGAATACCATCGCGATCTCCCGCCCGCGGATCGCGCGCATGGCCGCCGCGTCCAGCTTCAGCAGGTCGCGGCCGCGGAAGCGCACCTCGCCGCCCGCGTGGAAACCGGGCGGCGAGGCGACGAGGCGCAGGATCGACAGCGAGGTCACGCTCTTGCCGCTGCCCGATTCGCCGACCACCGCCAGCGTCTCGCCCGGTTCGAGCGAGAACGAGACGCCGTCCACCGCGCGCACGAGCCCGTCCTCGGTGCGGAAATGCGTCCGCAGGTCGCGCACTTCGAGCAGCGGCTCGCTCACGCCCGTCCTCCGGTCACTCCGCGCGGGTCGAGCGCGTCGCGCAGCCCGTCGCCGAGCAGGTTGAAGGCCATCACCGTCACGAAAATCGCCACCGCCGGCGTCCACAGCATCCACGCCGAGGCGCGCAGCACGCTCAGCTGGCGCGCCTGCGCCAGCATGTTGCCCCACGACGCCGAGGGTTCCTGCACGCCCATGCCGAGGAACAACAGCACCACCTCGCCCAGGATGTAGCCCGGCACCGCGACGGTCGCGGCGACGATCACGAACGACGCCGTGTTGGGCAGGATGTGCCGCACGATCACCCGCCAGCGGCTCATGCCCAGCGCCTCGGCCGCGAGCACGTACTCGCTGCGCCGGATCGACAGCACCATGCCGCGGATGACGCGCGCGAGCCCCGCCCAGCCGAACATCGCCAGCACGACGACGATCGCGAGGTAGACCTGCCGGCTCGGCAGGTGCACTGGGAAGACGGCGCGCAGCGCGACGATCAGGTAGAGCGCCGGGATGCTCAGCAGCAGCTCCGTGAGGCGCATGAGCCCCTCGTCGACCCAGCCGCCGAGGTAGCCCGAGAGCGCGCCCAGCAGCAGTCCCAGTGCGAACGACAGCGCGATGCCCACGAGGCCGACCGTGAGGGACACCTGCCCGCCGTAGAGCGCGCGCGTGAGGACGTCGCGCCCGAGCGGGTCGGCGCCGAACAGGAACACGCGCCCGGGTGCGGGCACGCCGAACAGGTGCCGGTCCGACGGTACCAGTCCGAGCAGCTTCCACTCCGCCCCGCGCACGAACCACGCGAGCGGCAGCGGCCGCGTGCGATCCTCCCGCCAGCCGCCCGCGGCCTCCCGGTCGCGCACGCTCGCGTAGACGAAGCCGCCCGGGTGGAAGCGGCCCTGCGCGTCCACCCAGCGCACCGGCGTCGGCGGGTGGTAGAAGCGGTCGCGGTCGATGTCGTTCTCGGCGTACGGGGCCACGAACGGCGCGAGGAGCGCGAGCGCGTACAGCAGCACCAGCAGGACGCCACCCGCGACCGCGAGCGGGCTGCGGCGAAAGCGTCGCCAGAAGCGCGCCCGGGGCGTCGTCTCCGGGAGCGGGAGGCCGGGCCGTTCAGCCATGCGCGATCCGCGGGTCGGCGAGCGCCAGCAGCAGGTCGGCGACGAGGTTGCCGAGCACGAGCATGGTCGAGGCCACCAGCACGGCGCCGAGCACGAGGTACTGGTCCTGCGCGCGCAGCGCCTCGAGCGTGATCGAGCCCAGGCCGGGCCACGCGAAGATGGTTTCGGCGACGAACGCGCCCGACAGCAGCGAGCCGAGCGTGAAGCCGAACAGGGTGATGAGCGGGTTGAGCGCGTTGCGCAGCGCGTGCCGCGTGATCACCCGGGCTTCCGAAAGCCCCTTCGCGCGCGCGGTCGTCACGTAGTCCAGGCGCAGCACGTCGAGCAGGCTCGCGCGCATCTGTCGCATGCGGCTCGCCAGCGGGACCAGCCCCACGACCAGCGCCGGCAGCACGAGGTGGCGCAGCACGTCGGCCGCGCGTGCGGCGAAGCCGAGCGACGAGGCATCGTCGGAATGCATGCCCCCCACCGGGAACCACCCCGTCCGCGCCGCCAGCATGAGCAGCAGCAGGCCGGTCAGCACCTCCGGCAGCGAGAGCCACACGAACGCACCCACCGACAGGGCGCGGTCCACCGCCGTGTGCTGGCGGACGGCCGCGAGCGCGCCCAGCGGGACCGCGAGTCCCCAGGTGACCACCATCGCCGCCGACGCGAGCAGCAGCGTGTTGAGCAACCCGGTGCGCAGGACGACGAACACGGGCCGGTGGTACGCGAAGGACTGGCCGAAGTCGAGGTGCAGGAAGACGTTCTTCAGGTACAGCAGGTACTGCACCCACCACGGCCGGTCGAGCCCGAAGTTGCGCCGCATCTGCTCGAGCGTGTCGGCCGAGACCTGCGGGTTGTCGGCCACCGTCGCCAGGAAGTCGCCCGGCGCGAGCTGCAGCAGCAGGAACGTGAGCGCCGAGATCCCGAGCAGCAGCGGCACCACCTGCAGCAATCGGCGCAGCACGTAGGCGCGCATCGGCCTCCTCAGGACTTCCGCGTGCCGGGCCGCTCGAAGATCACGTCGGCGTTCCAGAGGATGCGGTGCGGCATCGGGCTCGGCGCGACGTTTCCGAACCTCGCGCGCACGGGGAGCTTGAGGTCCATGACCGGCAGCCACACGAACCAGCACTGGTCGTTCACGATCTGCATGAGCGTGTGCCAGTCGGCCTTGCGCGCCGCGAAATCCCGGGTGTGGACGATCCGGTCCATGAGCGAGTCCACGCTCGCCTCCTCCGGGGTCGCCGGCTTCGGCGAGCGCAGCCGCCAGTAGTGCGTCGACCCCGAGGACTTCCACACGTTCTGCCCCATGCCGGGATCGGCGGGAACGGCCGAGCCCTGCCCGAGCAGGCAGGCGTCGTAGCGGAAGTCGTTCCGCATGCGCGTGAGCAGCGTGGCGAAGTCCAGTGGCTGCAGGCGCGCCTGCACGCCGACCTTCGCCAGGTCGTCGCGGATCAGGTTCACCATCTGCCGGCGCCACTCGTTGTCGGCGTTCGTGACGATGTCGAACGCCACCTCGTGGCCGCCGGCGTCCTCGAGCACGCCGTCGCCGTTGCGGTCGCGCATCCCCAGCCCCGCGAGCAGGCGCCTCGCGCCCTCGGGATCGTGGTCCACGCCGACGAGCGTCGAGTCGTACCACTTGCGGTTCCCCGGGGTCATCGTGCTCCAGTCGAGCTCGCCGTAGCCGTGCAGCGGCCCCGCGATCAGCGCCTGGCGGTCGATCGCCTTCGAGACCGCACGACGGAAGTCCGCCTGCGAGAACCACGCGTACTTGACCGGGCCCACCGCCGGCCGGCCCGAGCCGTCCGTGGCGGGGTTCAGGTTGAACCAGAGGAAGTTGGTGTTGTACGAGGGCCCGAGGTCGTAGAGCCGGTAGCCGTCCGCGGACTGCCCCTTCTCCCACGCCGGGTAGTCGGCCGGCGACACGCCGTCGAGCGCATCGACCTCGCCCGCCTCGAAGCGGAGCGCGGCGCTGTTCTGGTCGCCGGTCACGACGAACACGAGCGCGTCCAGGTACGGCAGCCGGCTGCCGCGGGCATCCACCCCGAACCAGTAGGGATTGCGCTCCAGCTCGACCTTCTCGCCCGGCACGATCTCGCGGACCCGGAACGGGCCGCTCGAGACGACCTGCTCCGGCGGCGTGTCCACGCCGTACGTGGACGCGAAGCGGCCCTCGCGCCACGGCCGCTCGAGCACGTGTTTCGGCAGGATGCGCACCGTTCCGCACGCCGGCAGCATGAGCGCGTACGGCCGCGGGCTCGTGACGGTGAACGTGTACGAGTCGGGGGCCGCGTAGGCGAACAGGACCGGCCGGCCCGTGTTCGGGTCCGGCTCGCTCAGTCCCGAGCGGGCCGCGGAGGCCAGGCTGTCGTCGAGGTACACGTCGAAGCTGAACTTCACGTCCTCGGCGGTCAGCGGGTGGCCGTCGCTGAAGCGCAGGCCGTGGCGGAGGTGGAACGTCACCGTGCGGTCGTCGGGACTGAACGTCCACGCGCGCGCCACCAGCGGCAGGTCGTCGCCCGTCTGGTAGTCCACGTCCGTGAGCGAGGTGTAGATCCGGTTGCACACGTCGTTCGACGAACTCTCGTTGGCCACGACCGGGTTGAGCGTCTTGGGCGGATTCGCGGTACCGATGCGGAAGCGCCCGCCGTGCACGCCCGGCTCCGCCATGCGGGTGACCATCGGCTCGGGCGGCGGCGGCTCGCGGTCGACCCACGCGTCGCGCGGCTTCGGCGTGCCGCAGCCGGCCGCCACGGCCAGCGCCAGGACGAGCAGCACCACCCCGGGGAATCCCGGGGACCCGGGACCGCCGCTCCACCACTTCCCGCCTGCACGCATGCCGACCTCCTCGCCACCGGTGCCAGGACCGGACCGGCGGCGAGTATAGGAACCACCCCGCGGCGGGGCCACCGCGATCACGATGCGCGCCCCGCCGGGGAGATCAGCTCGAGGCCCGCCTCGCCGTCCACCCGCCGTGCCGCGGGCAGCGCGGCGAGGAGCGCGTCGGCCAGCCGCGCGAGCGGCGCGTCCGTTCCCAGCCACGAGCCCGCGTGCGCCGTGCCCTCGCGCATCGCCTCGCGCACGCGGGCACGCGCCTCCTCGCCGAGCGGCAGGACGTCGGCGAGGCGCAGGTGCGCGTCGCCCAGCAGCAGGCTCCCCTGCTGGAGCAGCGCCCCGCCCGCCTCCCGTTGCGCGATCCCCGCGAACTTCCGGCCGGCCAGCGTCAGCTCGTGACGGGCGGTCGACGCGAAGCACGGGGCGGCCGGGCCGTTCGCGGCCCGCGGCGGGCCCACGCCGCGCGGCGAGCCCGGCGAGAGCTCCACCGGCACGCCCAGCGCGCGCAGCGCCCCGGCCAGCAGCGCGCCCGTCCGCGCGTATGCCTCCGCGCCCGTCCGCGCCCAGCCCGCGGGGCCGAGGCGGCAGGCGAGCGAGAACGTCCATTCCTGCTCGTGCCAGATCGCGCGCCCGCCGGTCGGGCGCCCCGCCCACGTCGCACCAATCGCGGCGAGGCGCTCCAGGTCCAGCTCGCGCGCGGCGTCCTGGCTCGCCCCGAGCGTGACGCCGGCCGGCGCGAAGGCGAACAGGCGCATCACCGTCGGACGCTCGGGATCGGCGACCGCCGCGGCGAGCAGCGCCGCGTCGCGGCGCATGTTCTCGCCGGGCGCGTGCGCGCCGTCGCACCAGAGGATCACGCGCGCGCTCCCGCGGCCGCGCGGGGCGCGCGGCGGGGGAATCGGGAGCGGGCGCGGGCGAAGCTCACCGCAGGTGCAGCCAGTCCTCAAACAGGAACTGGAACCGCCCGATGAGGAGCGAAACGCGCGACATGACCGTGTAGCCGTAACCGGCCCCGAACGAGATCATGAGGAACGCCACGCCCACGCGCGAGACGCGCCCGAGCACGCCCTTGTGCTCGCGGCTGTAGAAGAAGTAGAGCAGCGAGGCGAGCAGCCCGACCGTGAAGAGGAGCGCGTTCAGGCTCGCCCACAGCCGGCCCGGCAGCCACAGCGGTTGCAGGCTCGCCTGCACCTGCGCCACGAGGTCGCCCTGGGCGAAGCCGGTGGTCTTGAGGCCGGCGAAGACGCCGATGATGACCGCGAGCGACCAGCGCGAGAGCCACTCGAAGCGCCGCGAGAGCCGCGTGAGCAGCAGCAGGCCGAGCAGCGCGGGCACGACCAGCAGCGCGCGGTAGTCGCCCTGTTCGATCCGGAAGGGACCGCCGATCACCTGGCCACCGAACGCCTCGCGCAGGGGCCCCACGAGGTTCGCGTCGATCACCGTCCAGTAATTGAGGACGATGTAGTAGCCCGCCGAGACGCCGACGAACAGGTATTCGGCGAACTTGTAGAACGGGTTGTCCCTGTAGAGGAACGAGAAGATGCAGAGCGTGAGCAGCGCCGCCACCCAGGTGCCGAAGTCGTGACTCATGCCGACGCGCCTCCCTTCGGGCGGGCCCACCAGACCACGTTCCCGAGCACGATGCACAGCGCGACGAAGAAGTGGGCCAGCGACTGCGCGTCCATGCCGCGCGTCGCCGGGCCCTTCTCGCCGAGCAGCTTCTCGTACTCGGCCGCGCCGGCCATGCCCCCGAGCAGGCCGCGCAGCTGCCCGGACTGCAGGTACGGGAAGTACTCGGGGGCGCTCACGGCCGTGCAGCCGGAAACCATGGGCAGGTGGAAGCGCGAGTTGACCTGCTGGACCCACTCCTTGGTCCCCGGCGTGCCGCCCGAGATGCTGACGAGCAGCGCGAAGCTCGAGTAGCCGCCGATGCCGGCCATGATCGGCAGCGAACGCGTCTCGCGCTCGCGCATGTCGCGCTGGAACGCGTTCGCGATCCCCTGCCCCATCAGCACCATCACCGCCTCGTTGCCGGCCTTGTAGCCCAGGTCCACGTAGTCCCGGCCGCTCTCGAGCGCGACGCCGCGCGCGCGGTACTCGTCGGCGACGCCCTCGAGCGTCTGGTCCACGAGGCCCGGCCCGCCGCTCCACAGGCACAGCACGAACACGCGGCACTTCTTGTCGAACAGCTGCCGCAACGTGGACTGCGTGATCGGCACCATCTCGGGCTTGTTGCCCGGGTCGTAGTCGCACGCCACCAGCACCGCGGCGCCCTCCGGCACGGCGGCGATGGTGTCGTGGTACTGGCGCACCGGCTCCGACACGACGAGCGGCAGCCCGAGCGGCAGCAGCAGCGGGATCGCCACCAGCAGCCCCATGCCGGCGAAGATCCAGCGCCGGTCCAGTTTCGCGAGCGAGGCGAGGTTCACGTCAGTCCCCTCCGCCCAGGTAGCTGCGCTCGATGCCGAGGAT
>CAZIXL010000111.1:0-7861 GCA_964542885.1 uncultured bacterium | reverse complement strand
GGAGCGACGGCGCACACAGCCGGACCGTGCGCGTGGTGCGGCTGCCGGGGTAGGCTTTGCGGCGATGAACGCCTTCCGGATGCCCCTCCGCCTCGCCCTGCCCGCCGCGCTCGCGCTGGCCGCGGTTCTCGCCTCGTGCTCGCCTTCGCGTACGCCCGCGCCGTGGGCGCGCGTGCGCGAGGTGACGCCGGCGCCGCTCGCGGGCGTCGCCGCCTACGACGTGAGCCTCGCGGCGGGGCCGCGCGGGCGGCTCGCGATCACGTGGGTGGTGCGCGACAGCGTGGGCGCGCAGGTGTGGCTCGCGGTCTCGGCCGACAGCGGCGCGCACTTCGGCGTGGTGCGGCGGCTGGACGAGGGGCCGGGGCGCGTCTCCTCGTATCCCGAGAGCCGGCCGGTCGCGGCGTTCGGGCCTTCGGGCGAGCTGGTCGTGGCGTGGGCGCAGCGCCGCGAGGGCGGCGGGATGGCCGACGACGTCGTCTCGCGCGCGAGCGCCGACGGCGGCGTGCTGTTCGACTCGCTGCGGTACGTGAACGACGACTTCGCCGACACGCTGTCCACCTACCACGGCTTCACCGCGCGCGCGTTCGCGGCCGACGGCCGCGCGTTCGCGGCCTGGCTCGACGGGCGCGGCCAGCCGCTCGCGCCGGGCATGGACGAGCCCGACCGCGCGTCGGTGCGGCTCGCGGCCAGCGACGATGGCGGTCGCTCGTGGCAGCCGAGCACGCTCGTCGCGGGCGAGGCGTGCCCGTGCTGCCGCGTGGCGATGACGCTCGATTCGCTGGGCCGCGTGGCGATCGGCTACCGCGGCGCGCGCGGCGACCTGCGCGACCCGCGGCTCGCGATCTCCGCCGACAGCGGCGCCACGTTCGCGCTCGACACGCTGGTCTCGGCGGACCGCTGGCTTTTGCCTGGCTGCCCGTCGGTGGGCCCGGCGCTCACGGCCAACCGCGCGGGCGGCGGGCTCTACGCCTGGTACACGGGCGCCGACCGGCCCGCCGACGACGTGCGCCCCGGCGTGTACGTCGCGCTCTGGCGGCACGACGCCGGGCGCACCGGGCCACGCCGCGCGCTCGGCGACTCGCTCGCCGACGCCCGCTATCCCGTGCTCGCCGCCATGGGCTCGGCCACGCTCGCCGGCGCGATCGCGCGCCCGCGCGCCGACAGCACGAACCGCGTTCTGGCCGTGCGACTGCTCGCGCCCGACGGCTCGGCCACGCGCTGGGTGTTCCTCGGCGCCGGCGTCCGCAGCGCGTCGCTGGCCGCCCTGGGCCCACGCCTCGCGTTCGCTGCCTGGACCGAGCGCACCGGCGACGAGCCCCCGCGCCTGCGCCTGGCGCGCATCGAGCGCCGGTAGGGGCGGCGTCCCCTCTCGGGGCCGCGGCCGCGAGCACGAGCGAGCACCCGGCTGGCCGCGCACCCGCGATGCCGACAGCGGCCGGGCGGTGGCGGATCGCGCAGCGGGGCCACGCAGTGGGGTCCCCGCAAGCGAGCCGTCACCGCCCGGCCGCGCGCACCAGCAGAACACCCGGCCGGCCGCGCACAACGGAGGACGCCGCCGCGGCCCGCGCCCGTCGGCGCCCGCCCCGCGCACGGCGGGCGGCCGTGACGGCCACGCGGGGCCGATGCTAACGTTTCGCCTCTTGCGTTCCCGCGCCGCAGGCCGCCGCATCCCGCCACCCGAATCCGAACCCTCCGAGGGCCCCGCGTGAGCACCTCTCCTTCCGACCTGCAGGCCGTCCAGCAGCTCAACCAGGCGCGCGAACGCATCCTCACCGAGCTCCGCAAGGCGATCGTCGGGCAGGACGAGGTCGTCGACCACCTGCTCACCGCGCTTTTCGCCGGCGGCCACGTGCTGCTGGTGGGCGTGCCCGGGCTGGCCAAGACCCTGCTCGTCTCGAGCGTCGCGCGCGTGCTGGACCTGGAGTTCAACCGCATCCAGTTCACGCCCGACCTGATGCCCAGCGACATCACCGGCACCGACATCCTGGAGGAGGACTCCGCCTCGGGCCGGCGCGCCATGCGCTTCATCCGCGGGCCGATCTTCGCCAACGTCGTGCTGGCCGACGAGATCAACCGCACGCCGCCCAAGACGCAGGCCGCGCTGCTGCAGGCGATGCAGGAGAAGGAGGTCACGGCCGGCGGCCAGACGATGGCGCTGCCCAAGCCCTTCTTCGTACTCGCCACGCAGAACCCGATCGAGCTCGAGGGCACCTACCCGCTGCCCGAGGCCCAGCTCGACCGCTTCATGTACAACGTGCAGGTCGACTATCCCGGCGCGGCCGACGAGGAGAAGATCGTCAGCTCGACGACGTCGGCCTACGTGCCGCAGCTCGAGCGCGTGCTGGGCGCCGCCGACATCCTGGCGCTGCAGCAACTCGTGCGCCGCGTGCCCGTGACCGAGCACGTCGTGCGCTACGCGGTGCGCCTGGTGCGCGCCACGCGCGGGCGCGAGGAGTCGCCCGAGTTCGTGAAGCAGTGGGTCAGCTGGGGCGCCGGCCCGCGTGCCTCGCAGTACCTGGTGCTGGGCGCCAAGACGCGCGCGGTGCTGCGCGGCCGCTTCGCGCCCGGCATCGAGGACGTGCAGGCGGTGGCCGCCAGCGTGCTGCGCCACCGCATCGTCACCAACTTCACCGCCGAAGCCGAAGGCGTGAAGCCCGACCGCATCATCGCGGACCTGCTCCAGACCGTTCCGACGGACTGACGCATCGCCGCGCTCCATCCGCGGCGCACCCCGGGAGGCACCCGCATGGCCGCTTCGTCCCACGTCGAGATGCACCGCCGGATCGGGCTGTACGCCGCGACGGCGATCACGGTCGGCAACATCATCGGCTCCGGCATCTTCCGCTCGCCGCACTCGGTGGCGCAGGAGCTGCCGGGGTTCACGCCGGTGCTGCTCGCCTGGATCGTGGGCGGCGTGCTGTCGATCTGCGGCTCGCTGGTCCTCACCGAGCTGGCCGTACGCCATCCGAAGACCGGCGGCCTGTACGTGTTCATCCGCGAGGGCTTCGGCGACGCGTGGGCGTTCACGTTCGGCTGGGCGAACCTGTGGGTCATCAAGCCGACCGTGATCGCCTCCATCACCAGCGTGTTCGCGCTCTACTTCTGCCAGGTCATGGGCTGGGGGCACGGCGCCGAGTTCGGCGTGGGCTGCGCGGCGATCGGGCTGCTCACGTTCGTCAACTGGCTGGGCGTGCGCGAGGGCGCCGGCACGCAGTCGCTGTTCACGACCGCGAAGCTGGTCGGCATCATCGGGCTGTGCGCCGTCGCGTTCCTGCTGCACCCGGCGCACGCGCCGACCGCGGTGGAAGAGGCGAAGACGGCGGCCAACGCGGGCCACCCGCTCATGCTGGCGTTCGCGCTGTCCATGATCACGATCCTGTTCGCGTACGACGGCTGGACCGACTCGACGTACGTGGCGGGCGAGGTCGTGAACCCGCAGCGCACGATGCCGATCGCGATCCTGGGCGGGACCTGGCTCGTGATCGCCGTGTACGTGGCCACCAACTTCGCCTACTACCACGTGCTCACGCCCAACGAGGTCGCGAGCTACCCGGCCGTCGGCTCCGAAACCGTGTTCCGGCTGCTCGGCGACTGGGGCGCGCGCGCGCTGGCGGTGCTCGTGGCCGTGTCCACGTTCGGCACCGTGAACGGCGCCATCCTCACCGGCCCGCGCGTCTCGCAGGCCGCGGCGGCCGACGGGCTGCTTTGGAAGCCGCTCGCGGCGCTCGACCCGAAGCGCGAGACGCCGGCGACCGCGCTGTGGATCCAGGCCGTGCTCTCGTGCGTGTGGCTGTGGGCGGCCGGCGGCTTCGACGACGTGTCGGGCTGGTTCGTGACCACGTCGTGGCTCTTCTACGGCGTCACCACGGCCACGCTGTTCGTGCAGCGCGCGCGCGAGGGTGCCGGCAAGCAGGGCCCGGCCAGCTACCGCACGCCGCTCTACCCGCTCACGCCGATCGTCTTCCTGGTGGTGACGGCCGTGATCATTTCCAGCGACTTCACGAACAGCGGGCCCATCCCGGGTACCGTGATCCCCCGCGCGATGGCCGGCGTGCTCATCGCCGCGACCGGGTTCCCCGTCTACTGGCTCTGGTGGAGGCGCGCACGCGCGCGTTGACCGCATGACGTCCGAGAGTCCCTACCGCGACCCCGCGCTCTACGACGCCGTCTACTCGGACTACGTCGCCGACATCGCCCCGCACGTCGAGGCGATGCGCGCGGCCGACGGCCCGGCGCTCGAGGTGTGCTGCGGCAACGGCCGGCTGCTGGTTCCCGCGCTCGAGGCCGGCGCGCGCTGCGAAGGCCTGGATCGCGACGAGGCGATGCTCGCCGACCTCAAGGCCAAGCTCGAGGCGAAGGGCCTGCGCACGACGCTCCACCGCGCCGACATGCGCGACTTCACACTGCCCATGCGCTACGCGCTCATCGCGATCGGCTTCAACTCGTTCTTGCACAACCTCACGCAGGACGACCAGCTCGCCACGCTGCGCTGCTGCCGCCAGCACCTGGAGAGCGGCGGGCGGCTGCAGGTCGTGGTGTTCCACCCGAGCGCCGAGAAGCTGCTCAGGTGGTCCGGCGCCGAGGAGCTGTCGCAGGAGCCCGAGTACCGGGGCCGCCGCTACCGCGTGTTCGACCGCACCGACGACGACCGCATCGAGCAGATCCGCCGCGTCACGCGCCGGGTCGAGGTGTGGGAGGGCGAGCGCAAGGTGGACGAGCAGGTCCAGCGCTTCGACCTGCGCTACGTGTACAAGCCCGAGATGGAGCTGCTGTTCCGCATCGCCGGCTTCTCGCGCTGGCAGGTCGAGCCGCTGTTCTCGGAGGGCACCGACGCGGCCAGCACGGCCACGGGGCGCGCGGCGCGCGAGGGCGACCAGTTGCGCTGGACGGCGTGGAGGGACTGAGCCCGTGACCCCCAGCGGACCTGCGTCGGCGAGCGGCACCCAGCCCGACCGCGGCACGGCGCGCGGCAGCTCGGGCGAAGCGAAGCGCTACCTCGACCCCGCCGTCGTCGCGCGTCTTTCGCACCTCGACGTGCGCGCGCGGCTCGTGGTCGAGGGCTTCATCGCCGGCATGCACCGCTCGCCGTTCCACGGCTTCAGCGTCGAGTTCGCCGAGCACCGGCCGTACATGCCGGGCGATCCGCTCAAGAACCTCGACTGGAAGGTGCTGGCCAAGAGCGACCGCTACCTGGTCAAGCAGTACACCGAGGAGACGAACCTGCGCTGCCACCTGCTCGTCGACCTGTCGGGCTCGATGGGCTTCCAGTCGCCGCAGGCGTCGCTGTCCAAGCTCGAGTACGCGCGCTCGCTGGCGGCGGCGCTCGCCTACCTCATGCTGGGCCAGCAGGACGCGGTCGGGGCGCTGCTCTTCGCCGACCGGCCGATCAGCTTCCTGCCGGCGCGCTCGGTGCGCTCGCACCTCGACGTGCTGCTCAAGGCGCTCGGCTCCGGGCAGCCGCAGGGCCGCACGAAGCTGGGGCCGTCGCTGCACGAGCTGGCCGAGCGCATCAAGCGGCGCGGGCTCGTGGTGCTGCTCTCGGACCTGATGGACAGGCCCTCCGAGGTGCTCTCCGGCCTGCAGCACTTTCGCCACCGCCACCACGAGGTGATCGTCTTCCACGTGCTCGACCCGGCCGAGATCGAGTTCCCCTACCACGACACCGCGACGTTCGTGGACCTGGAGAGCGGCGAGCGGATCACGACCGAGCCGTGGGAGATCGGCGCGCGCTACCGCGAGCGGCTCGCCGCGTGGCAGGACCAGTACCGCCGCGCGTGCCGCGAGCAGCTCGTCGACTACGTGCCGCTCGACACGCGCACGCCGTTCGACCGCGCGCTGCTCGCCTACCTCGAGAAGAGGGCCAAGCTGCTGTGATCTTCCGCGCGCTCGCGGCCGGCACGCTCGCGCTCGCCGCGCTCGCGCTGGTCGCCGGGCTCGCGCTGCTCGGCAAGGGGCCGGCCGCGACGCCCGACCTGGTCGCGCTGCGCCGCGGCAAGGACCGCGTCACCGCGCCGGCGGCGTATGCCGCGTGGACGAGCGAGCGCTTCGTCGCGCTGCCGCACGGCAAGCCGCGCCGCGTGGTGGACCCGCTCGAGGCGCGCGGGGTGAGCCTCGACGGGTACGTCCAGCGCACGATGCTCGCGGGCGACGGCGACCTGCACCTCGAGGTCGTGGGCACGCCGCGCCTCGCCGGCGGCCCCGACACCGCCTACGTGACCGCCGAGATCACGCCGCGGTGGCGCCGCAAGGAGGGCTGGACGGTGCCGCGGCTGCTCGCGACGTTCCGCCCCAACCGCGGCGACGTGACGCCGTGGGCCGGCGGCCCGCGCCGCGTGCGCGTCTCGGGCTGGCTGCTCTACGACTACCAGTACGACCGCGTCCCGAGCGGCTGGGCGCTCGAGCACGCGGCCCCCCGGCTCACGGGCTGGGAGATCCACCCGGTCACGCGCATCGAGGTGTGGAACGACGCGCGCGGCGGCTGGGAGGACCTGCCGTCGTGAACTTCCTGAACCCGCTCTTCCTGTTCGGCCTCGCGGCCGCCGCGATCCCGATCCTCATCCACCTCTTCACGCGCCGCCGCCCGCGCGAGGTGCGCTTCCCCTCGCTCGAGTTCCTCGCCGAGGTGCACCAGAGCGAGATCCGGCGGCTGAAGCTCAAGCAGTGGCTGCTGCTCGCGTTGCGCACGCTGGCGATCGCCTGCCTCGCGCTGGCGATGTCGCGCCCCGCGCTGCGCGGCACGGCGGGCGCGAACGCGGGCGCGGCCAGCTCGCTCGTGGCGCTGGTCGACGTGAGCGGCAGCATGGGCGCGATCGCGAGCGACGGCCGCCCGCTCGTGGCCGGCGCGCGCCGCGTGGTCGACGACCTGCTCGCCACGATGGGCCCGGGCGACGAGCTGCTGCTGGTGCCCTACGACCGCGCGCCGCGGCCCGTGTCCGAGAAGCCGCTCGGCGACGCCGGCCGCCTGCGCGCGGCCGCGCAGGCGCTGCAGCCGACGGCGGCGATCACCGACCACGTGGCGGCGCTGGTGCTCGCCGCGCGCGCGCTGCGCGAGTCGCACGCACTCAATCGCGAGCTGTTCTGGATCTCGGACTTCCAGCGCGCCGGCCTGGGCGAAGCGGCCGCAGGCGCCGCGTTCACCGCCCCCGACGGCCCGTGGAGCGCGGCGCGCGTCTACCTGGTGCCGCTCGCGCCGCGCAGCCGCGCCAACGCCGCGCTCACCTCGGCCGCGCTCACGCCCGGCGCGAGCGGCGTCGAGCTGTCGCTCGGCGCGGCCGGCTTCGGCGTCACGCCGGGCGATTTCGCGGTCGAGGCGCGCGACCTGGCGGCGACCGCCGAAGCGGGACCGCTGGCTCCGACCGAGCGGCTGGCGTCGGGCTTCGTCTCGCTGCCCGCGACCGGCGAGGCCGCCACGCTGCTGCCGCTCGCGCGCGTCCCCGAGGCCGGCGGCGAGGTGCTGCTGCCCGAGGACGCGCTCGCGCTCGACAACCGTCGCGTGTTCGCGGCGGGCCGCGCGGGCGCGCTGCGCGCGCTGCTGCGCGAGGACGGCGGCCCTTCGCCGCTCCGGCTCGCGCTCGAAGCGGGCGGCGGCGCCTCGGGCCTCGACGTGCGCGCGGTCGACCCGGGCGTGCTGGTGGCGCAGGCGGGTGACGCCGACGTGATCGTGGTCGGCGACGTCGTGCGCCTGGGGCCCGCCGAGCTGCAGGCCGTACTCGACTTCTGGCGCGGCGGCGGCGCGCTGTTCCTGGCGCCCGGCGAACGCGCCGACGCGGCGGCGTGGAACGGCTCGCTGCTGCGCGAGCTCGGCGCCGGCACGCTCGGCGACGCCGAGCGCGCGCCCGTGGGCGCCGCGTGGCGGCTGGTG
>CAZIXL010000110.1:0-7878 GCA_964542885.1 uncultured bacterium | reverse complement strand
GCGAACGCGCTGGGCCCGGACGCGCGCGAAGCGGCGGGCGGCTGACGGTCGCCGGATCGCGGACGATCGCTCCCCCGTTTGCGCGCCCGCGCGCACGCCCGATATCCTGCCCGGCGCGTTCGAAAGGAGCGTTCCCCGATGTGCCCGTTCTGCAAGGACAAGCCCTGCAAGATCGTCGAGAAGCCCAATGGCCACATCGCCTGCGAGTGCGGGCGGCATTCGTGGCCCAACAGCGGCGCCTACGACGAGGACTGCCGCAAGGCCAGCCTCACGGTCGTGAAGACCGTCCACACCTGGACGCAGTCGTACTGACCCGGTTCCCGCGGACGCCCCTCGTGCCCGAATCGGCCGACTGCACGCTCCCGAGCTGGGCCGAGAGCCGCCTGCGGCAGCACCGCGAGTTCCTGGCGCTGCCGTTCCGCCAGAAGGTCGTGATCCTCGAGCAGCTCGGCGAAGTGGCCGAGCACTTCGCGGCCCGCCGCCGCGCCCGCGGCCTCCCCGTCGCCGACATGCGCGCGAGCGAGCACGGCGGGTCCGCGGCGCGCTGACGGCGCGCCCCGCGAACGCCGCCCGTTCCCTGCCGGGCGGCGCCGCGTGAACGCCCGCGGCGTCGCCTGCTAGATTCGGCCCGACCACCCGCCCGACCTCGCCGCGACGGGCCCAGGCGTATCCCGAACGACAGGAGCCGAACGATGCCCGGCCAGACGATTCCCGCCAAGGTCCTCACCGAGCTGCAGCGCCAGATGAACCACGAGCTGGGCGCCGCGCACGCCTACACCGCGCTGGCGGTATGGTGCGTGGACAGGAACCTCAAGGGCTTCGGCCGCTTCTTCTACAAGCAGGCCGGCGAGGAGCGCGAGCACGCGCAGCGCTTCATCAACTACCTGCACGACCGCGGCGAGACGCCGGGGATCGAGGCGATCAAGGCGCCGAAGGCGAACTTCAAGACGCTGCTCGACGTCGCGAAGCACGCGCAGGGCATGGAGCAGGCGAACACCGCCGGCGTGAACCAGGCGCTCGAGGCCGCGCTCAAGGCGAAGGACTACCCCACGCAGGTCCTGCTGCAGTGGTTCGTCGGCGAGCAGGTCGAGGAAGAGGCCTGGTGCGACGAGATGGTCGAGCGCGTGACGGGCGCCCAGGCCGCCGGCGGCCTGGGCTACCTCGACCGCCACATCGAGCGCTACATGACCTCCGACAAGGTCGCGGGCATGGGCGAGGGCGACGAGGACTGACGCCCCACGGTGCGCGCGCGGCGGCCCACGACCGTCGCGCGCGGCCGCCCGGCTCCCCGGCGCGGGCGTCGCCCGGAGGCTGGGGCGAGAGCGAGCGGCGGGGAGGTGCCGGGGAAGGGAGCGACGGGGCCCCGGCCGAGGACGACGCCCGCGCCGGGGAGCCGGGCGGCCGCGAACTCAGGTCGCGGCGACGTCCGTTCGATGGCTCGCGAGGCGGCGCAGCTCGCCGGCCACGTCGTCGAGCTCGATCAGTTCGGGCACCAGCCCGTGTGCGCCCTGCTCGAGCGCGAAGCGTGCGCCCTCTTCGAGCGACACGGTGCCGCCCGCACGCAGCTCCGACGCGATCACGGGGATGCCGGGCCGCTTGAGCGCGGCCAGCACGTGCGCGGGATCGGGCCGCATCATGAAGCCGCGCGGGTTCACGGCGCCGATCGCGAAGTCGGGCTCGACGCCCCACTCGTGCAGCCGCGCCATGAGCGTGCCGAGGTTGCGCGTCTCGAAGCCCGCGAGCCCGCCGAAGCGCGCCCGGCCCCAGCGCACGAGCCGCTCCATCGCGCGCGCGTTGCCCGCCGCCAGCGCCAGGTCGGTGACGCTCGCGGCGAACGCGACGCCGCGCACGAGCTTCGCGCCGAGGAGCGGCGCCTCGCGCTCGCAGCGCGCGAACACGCGCGCCGACAGGTCGCCGGTCACGGCCGCGGGCAGCATCGCGAAGCCCGCGAAGCCGGCGCGGGCCGCGTGCAGCGCCCCGCCGATCCCCGAGTCCGGGCCCACGTCCAGCGGGTGGTCGTCGTCCAGGTCGTCGTCGGGCGGCGTGAGCGGCAGCCGCACGACCATCGGCACGGGCCGGCGCAGCTCGCGCAGCGCGGCGCGCAGCGTCGGCGTGGGCGCCCCGTACACGCCCTCGGCGCCGGCGTCGAGCGCCTTGATCATCGTCACGGCCAGCGACTCGGACTCGCGGAAGCGCGCCACGACCTCGAGCGCGCGGTCGCGCGTCGCGTGCGCCGGCAGGTCGAGCGACGTGGTGCCGAGCAGCAGCCGCGGCGCGCTCACGTCGCTACCTCGATCCGCGGGCCGGTCACGCCCTCGCCCGCGGCCGAGCGGCGCAGCGCCGCGATCACGCGCACCACGCGCAGCGCGCGCGCCGGGTCGAGCGCGGGATCGGCCTCGCCGTCGAGCGCGCGGCGGAACGACTGGATCACCGGCGTCGCGTCGCCCGCGTCGAACGGCAGCGGGTCGGGCTCGTCGGCCAGCACGCGGCGGGTCTCGCCCGATGCGAAGCCCGCGGGCGGGATCGTGAGGTTGGTCTCGAGCGCGTCGTCGGAGGCGATGAGCGAGCCGCGCTCGCCCTCGGCCTCGACCACGAGCGCGGTGCGCGGGTAGCCGGGCACGCTCCACGAGCCGTCGACGGCCACGTCGAGGCCCTCGCGCAGCTCGAGCGTCGCGTGCACCTCGTCGAGGCGTTCGCCGAACAGCCGGTGCACCGAGGCGCGCACGGCCTTCGTGGGGCCGAGCAGCGAATCGAGCAGCCACAGCAGGTCGGCGAGCGCGAAGTCGAGCACGTCGCCGCGGCGCGGCGGCACGCCGGGGGCGAACACGCGCGACACGAACGCCGACGCGCGCACGCGGTCGGGACGGCCGATCGCGTTCGCGTCGAGCAGCTGGTGGGCGCGGCGGAAGAGCGGGTGGAACAGGGCCGGAACGCCGCAGAACAGGCGCCCGCCGCGCGCGAGCGCGGCCTCGAGCTTCGCCGCCCCCGCCTCGTCGGCGGCGGGTGCGCCCACGACCAGCACGGGCAGGCCGTGCCGGAGCGCCGCCTCGATCGCGGCCACGCGCTCGTCGGGCGCGGCGCAGACGAGCGCCGCGTCGGCGGTGTGGCGGGCGAGCAGCGCGTCGAGCGTCGGGGCGACGGGCGCGCCGAAGCCGGTGCCCTTCGCGAAGTCGCGCCGGCCGCCGCGGGCGTCGACGAGCCCCGCCAGTTCGCAGCCCGGGAGCCGGGCGGCGGCCATGGCGTGTTCGATGCCGGTGCGGCCCAGGCCGAGCACGACGAAGCGTCGCGCGGCAGGGACCGAGGCGTCGGTCGTGGGGATGACGGCTGAGGAGTTCCCGGCGTGCATGTGAGGTGCGCCGCGTGCGCGCCTCCCTGGCGAGGTCACGACGGCGCGCGGGACCGTACTAGTGCGCGCGCCGCGCGGCAAGAACCCGGGCCGGGCCGCGCGACCCCGCGCGGGCAGGCCGCCGGGGCGAACGCGCGGGCCCGCGCCGGGAGGGCGCGGGCCCGTGGGGACGAAACGCTGCCGGGTCGCGATCAGGCCGACATCTTGAACTCGATGTTCACGTCCTCGCGGTCGCGCTCGTCGATCTTGAACAGGTCGGCGGGCTGCAGGTTCATGCCGCCGGCGACCCACGAATCCGGGATCTGCTGGATGCGCGTGTTGAAGATCGTCACGGTGTCGTTGTAGAACTCGCGCCGGTCGGCGATCTGGTTCTCGAGCTCGCTGATGCGCTGCTGGAGCGCCATGAAGGACTGGTTCGCCTTGAGGTCGGGGTAGTTCTCGGCCACGGCGAAGAACCGGCCCAGGGCCGCGGTCACCATGTTCTCGGCCTGCGCGCGCTCGCCCACCGTCTTCGCGCCGGCCACGGCGCCGCGCGCCTCGCTCAGCTTGTCGAAGACCGCGCGCTCGTGCTGCATGTACGCCTCGCACACCTTGACGAGCTTGGGCAGCTCGTCGTGGCGCTGCTTGAGCAGCACGTCGATGTTGGCCCACGAGCGGGCGATGTTGTTCTTCATCTCGACCAGCGTGTTGTAGATCGAGAGGAAGTAGCCGACCGAGCCCACCAGCAGGAACCCGATCACCACCGTCCACAGGATTTCAGCCGGATGCATCGCGACCTCCTCGCGTGAGGGAAGACGGCCGGTCGTCCCGCCGGCCGGGAATGCCTTGCGTCAGCGCCCGGGCTTGAGCAGCTCGAGCACGATCCAGAGTCCGAACACCGTCATCAGCGGGCCGCCGACCAGTCCGGCGAAGCTCTGCAGCCCGTACTTCAACGCCTCCATGCGCTCCGACGTGGTGCTGATCAGGAACGCCGGGTCGCGCTCGCCCTTGCGGATCACCGCGTGCACGCCTTCGTCGAGCGAGCGCACGTGCGTCGCGCCGACCGAGTCCGTGCCGGTGGCCTCGAGCACCTCCTCGTCGAACGAGATCGTGCGCGAGACCGACCTGGGGAACGCGCGCCCGAGCACGTAGACGCCGAAGCCCTCCTCCAGCCGGCGCTCGCGGAAGCGCATCGGTCCCAGGGCCCACAGGTGGCGCATGCCGAGGTTCCGGCTCGCCATGAAGTCCATGTACATCTGCGGCACGCCGAGCCCGTTCGTCTCCTCGGCGACGTCGAAACCCACCTTGCAGTCGGCGCCTTCGGGGTAGACGAGCGCCGTGCCCGTCTCGTCGCGCAGGTAGAAAGGCCGGCCCGACGTGGCCTTGTGCACCGTGTGCCACGAGCGGGTCCCGCCCTGCCGCGACTTGTTCGCGAGCGTCTGGATCTCGACGCCCCACCACGCGCACGGCCGGCCGGAGAAGGGCGCGACGGTCCGGCTGCGCGGGATCACGACCCCGTTCACCTCGACGAGGCCGATGGCCATCGAACGCACGCGCGCCGTGGGCGTGTTGCGGATCAGCTGCTGGATGCGCAGCGCCTTGAAACCGTGCCAGAAGGCCAGCGGTCCGCCGGCGGCGAGCAGCGCGCCGAGTCCCATCCACATGGGTTCGCGCACGCTCAGAACCTCCCGCCCAGCGACGCTTCCGCCGCGTGCACGAGGTAGACGAGCCCCGCCAGGCTGAGCAGCGGCCCCGCCACGAGGCCGAGCGTGCGCCAGGCGCCCGGCACGAAGCGGCGGGGCGAGGCGTCGCCGTCGGCCACGACGTGCAGGCCGACCGGCTCGGCCGACGACAGGCGCAGGTTCGGGCGCTCGCGTTTCTCGGGCGCCGCGACCGCCCAGGAGAGGCCGTCGGTGCCGGTCGCCGCGAGCAGTTCGTGCGCTTCCTCCGGCTCGGCGGCGAGCGTGTGCGCGTAGCCGATCACCTCGACGTGCGCGCCCGCCGCGAGCGAGCGCTCGACGATGCGCATCGGCGCGCGGCGGTCGCGCAGCCAGCGCAGCGTCGCGTCGCCCTCGAGCAGCGCCGCCATGTTGGCGCTCACGGCCTCGCCCGCGCGCACGTCGCGCTCGGCCGTGACCGGCAGGCACCACGCCGCGCCGGCCGGCTCGACGAACGCGTCCGGCCCGCCCGTGACGAGGCGGAAGCCGCGCTGCTGCCCGACCTGGCCCGCGATCGCCGAGTCGGTCGCGTGCACCTCGAGCCGGTAGCCGGCGCAGGGCTTCTGCGAGAGCGGCGAGAAGAGCGGGCTCTCGAGCGCCACCGTTCCCGCCACGCGCACGAGACCCTCGAGCCCGGCCGCCGGTGAGGCGACGGAAAGCCCGGAGAGCGCGCGGCGCTGCCGCAGCGCGCGCAGCCCGTCCGCGAACAGCGGCCCGCCCGCGATCACGAAGGCGACGGCCGCGAGCATGCCGGCCGGGCTCACGGGGATCTCGAAGGGTGTGGACATGACGCGGGAGGTATCGGCGCGGCGCCCGGCGGGTTTGAGCGCGTTTCGCAGGGGCAAAGCCCGGCGGCGCCGGGGGTTGCCGCGGCGCGCGGAGACGGGCGTGGACGGTGGGACCCGGCCGGCGCGAACCGGCCCCGGCCGCCCGCCGCCCCGCGGCCCCGCCCGCGAACGCGAGCGCAGTTGCCCGCCCGCGCGCGCGCGTGGATAGTCCCGCCCACGCTCGCCCGAAACGCAGGTCCCCCGCGGGCAGCGGCCACTTCCATTCGGACAAGCACCGGGCCCGACCGCCACACCGACCTCCGAAGACCGGCCGCACGCCATGCCCCAGTACGCCCGCGCGAAGCAACTCTTCCTCGCGGCGCTCGACCTCGAACCGGGCGAGCGCGACGCGTACCTCGCGGCCGAGTGCGGCTCCGACGTGGCGCTGCGGCACGAAGTCGAGTCGCTGCTCGCCTACCACGACGAGGGTTCGCTCCTCGGCGAAGACGCACCGGACCTCCCCGAGCGGATCGGCGGCTACCGCGTCGTAGGCCCGCTGGGCGCCGGCGGCATGGGTGTGGTGCTGCGCGCCGAGGACGACGCGGGCCGGGCCGTCGCGCTCAAACTGGTCCGGCGCGAACTGCTCGGGCCCGAACGCGTCGCGCGCTTCCTGCGCGAGGCGACGGCGCTCGCGCGGCTCGACCACCCGGGCATCGCCCGCTTCCTGGATTCGGGCACCGAGGTCACGGCGGCGGGCCCGCGCCACTGGCTGGCGCTCGCGTTCGTGGAGGGCGTCTCGCTCGGCACGTGGGCGCGCGCGCCGCGCTCGGAGGAGGAGCGGCTCGAGATGGTCGCGAAGCTCTGCGACGCGGTCGCCCACGCGCACGCGCACGGCGTGGTGCACCGCGACCTCAAGCCCGAGAACGTGATCGTGCGCGCCGACGGCGCGCCGGTGCTGCTCGACTTCGGCATCGCGCGCTTCCTGGACGCCGACCTGCGCCACACGCTCGCGCTGACGGGTGCCGGGATGCTGGTGGGCACGCTGCGCTACATGAGTCCCGAGCAGGCCGAGGGACGCACGGACGAAATCGGCCCGGGCGCCGACCAGTACGCGCTGGCGGTGATGGCGTACGAACTGCTGGCCGGGCGGCTGCCGTACGAGCTGGCGGGCAAGTCGATCCACACCGCACTCGCGACGCTGCTCACCGCCGAGCCGCGCCCGCTGCCCGAGTTGCACGGGCCGCGCCGCAAGCGGCTCGAGCGCGTGCTCGGCAAGGCGCTCGAGAAACGCCCCGCCGACCGCTACGCGACGGTGGCCGCATTCGCCGACGACCTGCGGCGCGTCGCCGCGGGCCGCGCGCCACTCGCGCGGGCGCGCTGGCGCTCGCCGTGGAGCCGGCGAGAGGTGCGCCTGACGACCATCGCGGTGGGCCTCGTGCTGCTCGCCGCCGCGGTGACGCTGCTCGTCGCCGACCGCGTGCGCAGCACCGACCCGCAGCGCCAGTGGCCGCTCATCAAGTCCGACGTGACCCGCGCCGACGAGCTCGTGCAGCTCGTCACGCTTTCGCGCGAGAGCCTGCTCGAGGCGCTCCGTCGGCTGGACGACGCGGACCGGCGGCTGTCGGCGATCCCGCTCCAGCCGTGGACCGCGGAGCTCGCGCGCTTCGTGGCCTTCCGGACGGGCGAGGCCGAGCTGTTCCTGGGGCGGATCGACGAGGACGCCGACCGGCTGCGCCGCGCGGCCGTGCGCTTCGACGCCGCGGCGTTTCCGCACCGGTTGGAGCCCGTTGGCATCGGCTTTCCGGAGACGTCGATCGTCTGGGGCGACAAGGTCGGCGACGTGACCACGATCACCGCGCAGGCCACCGGCGCACAGGCGTACATGGACCTCGCGCAGCTCGTGGGCCCGGTCACGCCGCTCGTCAAGGCGGAGGGGGTGCGCCAGGAGGCCCTGCGCGAGCAGCTCGCGGCGATGGCGGCGCCCGGCGATTCGTCCGCGCGGGACGTCGACTACTCCGCGCGGGAAGTGGCCTACCGGCACAACGAGCTGGCGGAGACGCGCGCCGCG
>CAZIXL010000109.1:0-7883 GCA_964542885.1 uncultured bacterium | reverse complement strand
AGCGTCGCCTTCAGGTCGTAGACGCGGATCAGCGTGTTGAGGTCCACCGAGCCGATCGCGTCCTCGGCCCGCACCTGCGTGAGGCCGCCGTGCAGCGCGGTCAGCAGGCCGGTCGGGGAGATGCTCGCGACGGTCGGGTCGAGGACCGACCAGGTCACGGGCAGCGTGGGCGTCCCGGTCACGGTCATCTGCTGGGTGGCCCCGGCCAGCAGCGTCACCTGGTCGGGGTTCACGTAGATCGGCGGCAGCGCCGTGACGGCAATCGACCCGTTCGTGGTCTTCGCCGGGAGCGTCTCGTTGAAGAGGGCCGTCGCGACCGTGAGACCGCTGCTGCCGGTCGCGTCGGGATTGCCGGTGAAGGTCACGTAGAACAGCACGCCGGCGCCGGCGAGATCGCTCGTGCCCGCGAAGTCGACCGTGCAGTCGTTGGCGTTCGCCCCGAAGACGACCGAACCCCAGCCGTTGAGCAAGGTCCCCGGCGGCGTGCTCACGCCCGTCGCCGCGACGAACGAGCCGCTCCAGGACAGCTTCACCTGTCCCGAGCGGACGCCCAGCCCGGCGAGCGAAGTGACGGTGACGGGGACGTCGACCGACAGGTTCTTCGGCGTCGAGCCGGCGCCGGCGGTCACGCCCATGCCGCGGACCAGGATGTCGCCCGTGGTCTGGTCGGCGTGGAGCGCGGCGTCGGTCGCCGTGACCCGCACGGCGCCGGGGGCGACGCCGGTGAGCAGGCCGGTCCCCGAGATCGTGGCGACCGCGTTGTCGGTCGTGGTCCACGCGACGGGGTTGACGACGCCGCCCGAGACCGAGAACTGCAGCGTCTGGCCGCGTATGATCTCGCCCGCGTCGGGCGAGACGTTGATCTGCGGCGTGGCGCCCACCGAGATCGACCCGTTCGCGGTCGTCGCCGGCGGCGTGCCCTCGTTGAAGAGCGCGTTCGAGAGCGTGAGCCCGGTGTAGCTGCCGTTCAGCAGCGCCGGGTTGATCGTGAAGCGCACGCGCACGAGCGGTCCGGAGCCGGACAGCGCGGTCACCCCGGCCGCGCTCACGGCGATCGTGCCCGTGCCCGAGACGTCGGTGACGTTGGAGGCCGGTGCGCCCCAGCCGGCGGCACCGGTGAGCGTGCCGGTCGTGATCACGCTCACGGCCGTGACGACCGCGTTGTTGTAGGCCAGGCGGAACTGGAACGAGACCACGCCGAGCCCGGTCAGGTCGGCGGTGTTCACGTCCACGTCCACGGTCTGGCCGGCGAGCCCGCTGCCGGTGCCCGCCGTCACGAGAACGGCGCGCGCCGGCCCGGCGCCGGCGGCCAGAGCCGCCAGCGCCAGGACCGCCGTCGCCGCGAGGCTGCGAAGTCGGAGCATGTCGGGATCCTCCTCGTTCGAGCCGTTCAGCGGACCACGATCAGGCGCTGCGAGTGGACGCCTCCGGGCAGCGTCGCGCGGACGAAGTAGAGCCCGGCGGCCACCGGCCGGCCGGAATCCGAGGACAGGTCCCACGTCAGCACGTGCTCGCCCGCCGCCAGCGGCCCGTCCTGGAGCGTGCGGACCACCCGGCCCGCGACGTCCAGCACGCGCACGCGTGCGGGCCCGCCGGCGTCGGCCGGCGACACCGAGAAGCGCAGCGTCGAGGCGCCCCGCGCCGGGTTCGGCATCGGGCGCGAGAGGAAGCTGAGCAGCGGCGCCTGCGGCGTGGCGCCCGAGCGCACGACGTTCTCGTTGACGCGCGCGAACGCGATCGCCGGCGGCTCGAAGTCGCCTTCGCCCGCCGGGAACCGCAGCACCGCCACCTCTCCCGTCGAGAGCGGATCCTGCGCGGCCAGCGCGAGCGCGCCGCCCGCCTCGCCGCCGGACGTCACCGCCAGCACGCGGTCGCCGTCGGCCGCCGAGACGCCCGCGAGCGTCGCGACCGCGCCGCCCGCCAGCTTGAGCTCGACCGCCCAGACCGGCGCGTCGCCGGTCACGTTGACCGGGACGAGCCACGCGTCGCCCTCGCGCTGCGCGTCGCCCAGGGACACGTCGAACGTGCCCTTCGCGCGCTTCACGATCTCGAGCGCGCTCGCGAGGCCGTCACCGTCCACGGGCTGTGCGCGCGTGGACGCGGCGGGGAAGGCCTTGATGACCCCCGCGACGTACTGGAGGATCAACGAGGCGTCGAACGCGGTGACGCCCGCCGCGCCGCTCACGTCGCCGACCAGCAGCTGGAGCGGGGTCAGGCTGATCGCCGAGACCGTGTACTGCAGGACGAGCGACGCGTCGTAGGCCAGCACCTGGCCGTTCAGCGACACGTCGCCGAGCAGCGGATTCTGGATGCCACTCGTCGCGAACGGCAGGTAGTCGACGTTGTTGCTCACCACGTCCCCGGTGCCGGCGTTCGTGCCAAGGCCGCACAGGTCCGCCGTGGCCGAGGCGTCGTTCGGGCCCGAGGCCGCCCCCCACCAGTTGCCCTCGGCGTTCACGCAGAACGCGTTCCCCGTGTTGTTGATGCCGTAGTAGGTGTTGCCGTAGATCGAACTGCCGTGGATCACCGGGTTGCTCGACCCCTCGACGGAGACGCCGACGGCGTTGTAGGCGAACAGCGTCGAATCGACCGTCGGGGAGGAGTTCACGCACCGCAGAGCGCCGTACGAGCTGCCGCTGCCGCCGTAGCGGAAGACGCAGTTGCGAAAGTTGACCTGCGGGTCGATCGCGGTGCCGTCGATCTGCACGTAGCCGGCCTCGCCCTGGGTCGGGGCGGTGAGGGAGCCGTCGTTGTTCGAGTCGCCGCCATAGAAGTCGTCGCGGTACGACGTGAACACGATCAGGCTCTCGGGGGCGGTGCGCCCGACCGCGCTGATCGCGCGCTGGACGACGATGTTGCCGTAGTTGCTCTTGATCTGGACGCCGGGCTGCATCGTGAGCGTCGCCCCGAGGCCGATCGTGAGCGTTCCGGTGAGGTAGAAGGGCATGTTCTGGCGGCCGGCCACCGAACGGATCTTCCACAGCACGTCCTGGGCGACGCTCTCGTTGAGGATGCCGAGCGCCGTGTACCAGTTGCCGAGGAACTGGCAGTTGTTGAAGACCGGGTCGCTCACGAGCGACATGTACACGGGCACGCCGCTCCCGACCGAGGTCGTCGAGTCGAAGTTGCAGTTGTTGAACGTCGGCGTGGAGGCGCCGACGACGTACACGGGCGCGTTGTTGTTCTTCGTGAACGTGCAGTTCGAGATCGTCGGGCCGGCGCTCGTGAAGTTGAGGACGCCCTGTCCGTAGCTGCCGTAGCGGAAGCGGCAGTACTGGAAGGAATTCGCGACGTCGTTGCTGACGGCCTCGAGCTGGATCCCCGACCACTGTCCCGGCGAGGGCTGGGTCGCGGCGCCGTCGTTCATGACGTCCTGCCCGAACGCGTCGTCGGCCAGCGACGTGAAGATGATGAGGCTGTCCGGCTTGCCGACCGCCGAGATCGCCCCGGAGACGTCGATGTAGTTGCCGGTCGGATCGTAGAAGAGCCGGCCGAACTTGAGCACGACGCCCGGCGCGATCGTCCACTTGGCCCCGAAGGCGATCGTCAGGTTGCCGGCCGGGACGTAATTCAGGTTCGAGTAGGGCCCGATCCGGCCGACGCCGGTCCGCACGTCCTGCGCGATCGTCTCGCCGAGGATGCCGAGCGCGAGGTAGGCGCTGTTGGCGAACGTGATGTTCGTCCCGTAGACGGGGCTGCTGATCAGCGACGAGACGATCGGCAGCTGCGTGCAGTTGAGGATCGTCAGCGAGTCGAGCGACGGCTGCGAGGTCCCCGTGAACGTGAACGCGGTCCGGTTCTGGAAGAACTCCAGCCGGGCGAAGCGCGGGCTGGCGCTGTTCGTGGTCAGCACGCCGTACGTCTGGCCCTGGCTGCCGAACTGGAACTTCACGTTGCGCACGATGCACGCCGCGTCGACCGCCGTGTCCTCGTACACGATGTTGCCCCAGTCGCCCGTCTGCGGCGTCGAGGCGTCCGTGGGGGTCGTGTCGCCCGCGATGGCGTCGTCGCGGCGCGAGGTGAAGAAGATGCGGTTCGCGCCGGCGTCGGTACCGACGAGGTTCAGCGCCCCCAGGACGTCGAACACGGTGAAGGCGCCGCTGGGCTTGAGCACGACCTGCGGGTCGACCGTGAGCGTGACGCCGCTCGAAATCGTGATCTGTCCGGTCGGGAGGTAGGCGAACGTCGGGCTGGCCGGGTTGCCGACGTTCGGCCGGTACTTGATGCGCGCGTTCGCCGAGAGCGTCTCCGAGATCAGCGCCAGCGCGTTGTAGCCATTCGTCGTGTAGGTGTTGTTCGTGCTGATCTGCGGGTCCGAGAGCACGCTCATCGCGATGGGGGCGTAGTCCAGGTTGTCGAACGTGTCGCCGTCGATGATCGGCGCGCCGTCGCCATCGACGCGGATGCCGTAGTGGCACTTGAAGATCGAGGAGTTGGTGATGCGCGGGTTCGCGCTGGTGACCCACACGCCCGGCGACCACGAGTCGCCCGAGTACCAGGACGCGTACGAGATCCGGCAGTTGTCGAGGATGCAGGTGGCGTCGTTCGACGTCCCGGTGAACCGGATGTACTGCCAGTTGCCGGTCGCGGGCGTGGTCGTGGCGCCGTCGCCGTTCGTGTCGGACGGATTGCCGTACTGGTCGTCGTACAGCGAGGTGAAGACGATGGGCGCCGCCGGCGTGCCGTCGGCGACCAGCGCGCCGTCGCACACGATGCCGCCCCCGCTCGCCTGGTTCTTGATCACCACGCCGGGTGCGATCGTCAGCGTGACGCCGCTCAGCACGTGCAGGGCGCCGTTCATGAGGTAGTACGTGATGTTCGAATAGCCGCCCGTGTTGCGCTGCGGGATGGTCGAGTTGACGGCGACGTCCTCGCCCTGGAGCCCGATCGCGGTGATCGCGTTCGCCAGGAAGGAGACGTTGGTGAGCGTCGGGTTCGCCGCCACCGACATCAGGATGGGGGTCGAGGAGCAGTTGTTGATCGCCACGTCCGAGACGGCGGGGGTCGACGTGCCGAACAGCGCCAGGCCGTGACCGCAGTCCGACAGCAGCGTGCTCGCGACGCCGATGTTGTTGTTCGTCATCTGCACCACGCCCACGTTGCCGCCGTTCGTGCCGAACTTGAGCCGGCAGCGCTGGATCGAGCCCGACGCGCCCTGGTCGAAGGTGATCTGGCCCCAGTCGCCCCGGGCGGGGGCCGTGATGGAGCCGTTGTTGTTCGTGTCGTTGGGCGAGCCGTAGTTGTCGTCGCTGATCGAGGTGATCGTGATCGAGTCCCCGGGCGCCGAGGTGCCGTTCATCGTCAGGTTGCCGCCACTGTTGACGATGAACGAGTAGGCCGCGATCGGCTTGATGACCACGCCGGGGGAAATCGTGAGCGAGCCCCCGGAGGCGATCGTGAGCGAGCTGAGCAGCACGTAGGTGACGTTCGCGATCGGGTTCACGCCCACGGTGGCGCCGCGCTTGGTGAGCGAGGTCGCGCTGGTCAGCGTGCCGCCGCGCAGGCCGATGGCGTCGTAGCCGTTGTTCGCGGTCGAGAACGCGACGCTCGAGAAGGCCGGGTTGGCCGTGAAGTCGATCACGACGGGCGTGTAGGTGGACGCCTCGATGCTCGTGTTGGAGAGCGTCGGCGAGGACGTGCCCACGCAGTCGACACCGTACGACGACTTGCGGATCACGCAGTCCGAGACCGGGTGGCTGCAGCTCAGGAAGCGCAGCGCGCCGTAGTTGCTCGAGCCGGCGTAGCGGATGTCGCAATAGGCGAGGTTGGACGAGCCGTCCACCGTCGCGTCGGCGAACACGATGCTGTTCCAGTCGGCCACGGCGGGCGTGGTGGAGTTGCCGTCGGCGTTCGTGTCGCCGGCGGGGTTGTTGTCGTCCTTGATGGACGTGAAGTAGATCAGGTTCCCCGCGGTGCCCACCGCCTGCAGGGCCCCGTTCACGGCCAGCTGCACGCCGGGGTTGAACTTCACGACGACGCCGGGCTGGATCGTGAGGGTGACCCCGGCATTGACCGCCATGCTGTTCATGATCCGGAAGGTCGTGCCCACGACGGTGCCCGTGGGGCCCCAGGTGGTGTTCGTCGCGACGTTGCCGGTGATCTGGACGGTCTGCGCGGCGGCGGCGGACGCGAACAGCGTGAGCGCGGACGCGAACAGCCACGTGCGGAAGGTGCTCATGGGACCTCCGGGGCGGGGAGTGAGCAGGCCGGAGTGGGGCCGGCGAGGGGAGACGGTGGCGACGGGACGGGGCTCGCCCGGCATGCGCCCGCTGGCGCTTCCGTGCGGTCCATCCAGTAAACGCCGCCATCGCGCGAAAGACACGGGAAAAGAGGCCGGCGGCACCCCGGCGGCGGCCGCCCGGCGGCCGGGGGCGAGGCCGGACCGCGCCGGGGGCGCCGCACCGGGTCCGGTCCGGCGGCCGCGCCGGGCCTGCCCGGGAGCGGACCCGGCGGGGCCGGCCCGGTCCGCCGGCCCGCGGCGAACTCCGGCGAAAGCGGGCCGGGTGCGGGGTAGGACCTCGCAGCTTCCCTTCGCCGCCTCCCGGAGGTCCCGCTGCCCCCCACCCGCGTCGTTTCGCTGCTTGCTTCCGCCACCGAGATCGTCTGTGCCCTGGACGGGGGCGGGCTGCTCGTCGGGCGCTCGCACGAGTGCGACTTCCCCGCATGGGTGCGGCGCCTGCCCGCCGTCTCCCGGCCGCGCCTCGACCCGGCCGCGCCCTCCGCGGCGATCGACGCGACGGTGCGCGGCCTCGTCGAGCACGCCCTGTCGGTCTACGAAGTCGACGCCGACCTGCTCGCGCGGCTCGCGCCCGGGCTGATCGTCACCCAGGTGCAGTGCGAGGTCTGCGCCGTGAGCCTGGCCGACGTCGAAGCCGCCGTGCGCGAGGCGCTGCCCGGGAAGCCGCGCGTGCTCGCGCTCGAGCCGAACGCGCTCGCCGACGTCTGGCGCGACGTGCGCCGGGTGGCCGACGCGCTGGGCGTTCCCGAGCGCGGCGTGCAGGTGGTCTCGCGGCTCCAGCGCCGCATGAAGGCGATCGCCGAGCGCGCCGCGGCCCTGCCGCGCGCACGTGTGGCGTGCGTCGAGTGGATCGAGCCGCTCATGATCGCCGGTCACTGGACGCCCGAGCTGGTCGCGATGGCCGGTGCCGAGGACGTGCTGGGGCGCCCGGGCGCCCACGCGGGCGCGCTCCCGCTGGCGGCGCTGGCGGCCGCCGATCCCGACGTGTTGTTCGTCGCGCCCTGTGGCTTCGACCTCGCGCGCACGCGCGCCGAACTGGGGGCGCTCGAGGCGCGCGCGGAGTGGCGCGCGCTGCGCGCCGTGCGCGAGGGCCGCGTCTTCCTGGGCGACGGCAACGCCTACTTCAGCCGCCCGGGACCGCGCGTGGCCGAGACGCTCGAGATCCTCGCCGAGGCGCTCCACCCGCGGGCGTTTCGCTTCGGGCACGAGGGCGCCGGCTGGGAACGCCGGCGGAGCGGGGACGGAGAGGGCGCGCCCGCGGTCAGCCGCGGGCGCGGCGCGCGACCAGCACGGTGATGTCGTCGGCGGGCCCCTGCTCGCCCTCGAAGTCCCGCACCTCGCGCACCAGGTGGGCGGCGAGGTCGGCGCACGGCTCGCCGCGCCGCCGCTCCAGCGTGGCGACGAGCCGCTCCTCGCCGAACAGCTCGCCCGCGGCGTTCGCGCCCTCGGTCACGCCGTCGGTGTAGAGCGCCAGCAGGTCGCCGGGCTCGAGCGTGACCGCGCCCGACTCGAACGTGGACGGCGAGAGGATGCCCAGGATGAGCCCGCCCGTGTTGAGCCACTCGACGCGCCCGTCCGCCCGCAGCAGCACCGGCGGGTTGTGCCCGGCGTTCGCGTACGCGAAGCGCCCGGTGCCGGGGTCGAG